>CAZCVB010000091.1:0-8834 GCA_964501805.1 uncultured Desulfobacteraceae bacterium
AGCCCCTGGTGAGGGGGATGTTGGAGCAGTTCCCACTCCACCTGCCGGTCATGGCCCCATTCGGACCATTGCCCGATCTCGGCCCCCATGAACAGGGTCTTTTTTCCCGGTTCCGCGTACATGTAGCCCAGCAGGAGGCGCAGGTTGGCGAATTTCTGCCAGCGGTCGCCGGGCATCTTGGAGAGCAGTGACGCCTTTCCGTGGACCACCTCGTCGTGGGACAGGGGGAGGATGAAGTTCTCGCTGAACGCGTACAGGAGGGCGAAGGTCAGCTTGTCCATGTGGAACCGCCGGTGGATGGGATCCATGGACATGAAGGCGAGCATGTCGTGCATCCATCCCATGTTCCACTTGAACATGAACCCGAGCCCCCCTAAGTGGACCGGGCGGGTGACGCCGGGCCAGGCCGTCGACTCTTCGGCGACGGTCACCGCGCCGGGGAAATACTGGAAGATTTTCGTGTTCAGGGCCCTGATGAATTCGACGGCCTCCAGGTTTTCCCTCCCCCCGTAGCGGTTGGGGACCCAGTCCCCGTCCTTGCGGGAATAGTCGAGGTAGAGCATGGAGGCCACGGCGTCCACCCGCAACCCGTCGAAATGGAACCTGTCCAGCCAGTAGAGGGCGTTGGCGGTCAGGAAATTCCTCACCTCGTTCCGTCCGTAATTGAAGATCAGGGTGTCCCAGTCCCGGTGCCGTCCTTTGCGGGGATCGGCGTGTTCGTACAGGTGGGTCCCGTCGAAATATTCGAGCCCGTGGGGATCCCCGGGAAAGTGGGCCGGCACCCAGTCGAGAATGACGCCCAGTCCTTCCCTGTGACAGCGGTCGATCAGGTACATGAGGTCATGGGGGGTCCCGTGGCGGGAGGTGGGCGCGTAATAGCCCGTGACCTGGTATCCCCAGGAACCGTCAAAGGGGTGTTCCGCCAGGGGCAGGAACTGGATATGGTTGAATCCCATCTCACGGACATGGGCCACCAGTTCCTCCGCCGCCTCCCGGTAGGTGATCCACCGGTCGCCTTCCTGTTGCTTCCGGCGCCAGGATCCCAGGTGGACCTCGTAGACGGCCATGGGGCGTTTCAGGGGGTCCTGTTTCCTGCGGGCCGCCATCCAGTCCCCGTCCGACCACGGGAACGGGGAGGGGTCGTCCACGACGGCGGCGGTCCGGGGACGCAGTTCGAACCGGAAGCCGAACGGGTCCGATTTGATCAGGAGCGTGCCTTCCCGCGTGCGGATCTCGAATTTGTAGCGCGTGCCGGTCCCCAGGTGGGGCACAAAGAGCTCCCACACGCCCGAGCGGTCCCGGCACCGCATCTGGTGGCGGCGCCCGTCCCACTGGTTGAAGTCCCCCACCACGCTGACCCGGGTTGCGGAAGGGGCCCATACCGCAAAAAGGACGCCCCGGATCCCCTGGTGCGCCATGGGGTGGGCCCCCATCCTTTCGTAGATGCGGTCGTGGTTCCCCTCGTTGAACAGGTAGAGATCCTCGTCGGTAAGCACGGGGCCGAAGGCGTAGCAGTCGTAAAACGTGGCCGGAGGACCGGTGCCGAAATCGGCCTCCAGGCGGTACGGCGGCAGATCCCTTTCACCCGGAAAAACCGCTTCAAAAAGCCCCCCCGCATCCACGAGACGGGCCGCTGTCTTTCCCGGGGGATCCACGTCCAGGACCGCCACGCGCCGGGCCCCGGGGAGGAGCGCCCGGACCACGGTGCAGGGACCGTCTTCGAGTGCCGCCCGGTGCGGTCCCAGGAAGGCGAACGGGTCGGCGATCCGCGCGGACACCAGGTGACGGATCTCTTCGGGTGTCAGGGTGGCCGGCCTCAATGGATTTCCATGTCCCGTCATGCCCAGGCCACCAGTCCCATGGAAAACGGGTTTTCGAGCCGGTCATGGCTGGGCATGACCCGCACGGTATAACCGAAACGGCCGGTCTTTCGGGACGGGATTTTTCCCCGGTAGGTATAGATCCCCCCGGATTCTTCCGCCACCTCCAGGGGAACGGTTTCCCGGTCGGAAAAATCGCCGGCCGTGTCCAGCGGCCCGTAGTACGCCGCCACGACGACGTCTTCCGGGCCCAGGGAACCGAGTTTCACGCGCGCCGTCACTTCGAGATGCTCGCCCACGCGGATCTCCTGCCCGTTGTTCGGCGCGACCGTTTCCAGGGAGACCTCGTGCCAGGCGGTCATGATCTTCTGCCGCCAGCGGGCCAGTTCCCCGGCCCCGGAAAAATCGTCCCGGCACAGGGAATTGAACCGCCGGGAGCAGGGAAGGTAGTACCGGTTCATATACTCCTGCACCATCCGGTGGGCGTTGAACACGGGCAGGAGACGCCGGAGCCCGGCCCGCATCTTCTCCACCCAGCCTCGCGGGATTCCGTCGGTTCCGCGCCGGTAAAACAGGGGAACGATCTCGTCTTCCAGCAGGTTGTAGAGATCCCGGCTTTCAATGACGTCCTGGGCCGCCGGATCCGAATACCGCTCGCCATGGCCCAGGGCCCAGCCGAAATCATGGTGGTACCCCTCGTCCCACCAGCCGTCCAGGGTGCTGAGATTCAGGGACCCGTTGGCCAGGGCCTTCATCCCGCTGGTCCCGCACGCCTCCAGGGGCCTGCGGGGGGTGTTGAGCCAGATATCGGTTCCGGAGACCAGGTGCCGGGCCAGGTGAAGGTTGTAGTCTTCCAGGAAAACAATGCGCCGCCGGAACCGTTTCTCCCGGGCCAGGTGGATGATCTGTTTGATGAATTCCTTTCCCTCGTTGTCCTGGGGATGGGCCTTTCCCGCGATCACCACCTGGACCGGGAACCGGGGATGATTGACGATCCGGTCCAGCCGGTCCGGGTCCGTGAACAGGAGGGTGGCGCGCTTGTACGTGGCGAAGCGCCGGGCGAAACCGATGGTCAGCGCGTCCGGCATCAGGACCTCTCCCGCGGCCTGCAGTTCCGCCATGGAGGCGCCGCGGTTCCTGAGCTGCTGGGCCAGGTGCCGCCGGGCAAATCCCACCAGGTGCTCGCGGCACCGTTCATGGGTGCGCCACAGTTCCGTGTCCGGTATCTGCGCCACCTGTTCCCATACCTTTTCGCTGTCCGGTTCCTCGGCCCAGTTGGACCCCATGTAGCGGTCGAAGAGGCGCGCCATGTCCTCGGATATCCAGGAGGGGACATGGATGCCGTTGGTGACATGGTCGATGGGGATGTCTTCCACCGGGTGATGGGGCCAGACCTTTCGCCACAGGGCCCGGGATACCCGCCCGTGGAGCCGGCTGACCCCGTTGCTGTGGGCGGAGAGCCGCAGGGCCAGGGTGGTCATGCCGAAGGGTTCTTCCGCGTCATGGGGATCGAGGCGGCCGTATCCGAGGAGCACCTTGATGTTGATCCCCAGGTCCCGGGTGTAGGCCTCGAAGTAATCGTTTATCAGCCCCGGATCAAAGGTGTCGTTTCCCGCGGGGACCGGGGTGTGGGTGGTAAAGACCGTGCTGGCGAGGACGATCTCCCTTGCCGCGTCAAAGGATAGGCCCTTGTCCTGCCTCAGGATGTTGATGCGTTCCAGGGCGGAGAAGGCGGAATGGCCTTCGTTCATGTGAATCACGGTGGGTTCGACGCCGAGGGCCTTGAGCGCGCGGATGCCGCCGATGCCCAGGACGATTTCCTGCCGCAGCCGCATCTCCCGGTCCCCGCCGTAGAGCTGGCCCGTGGTCTTCCGGACCTCCGGTGAATTGGCCGGTGTATTGGTGTCCAGCATGAAAAGCCGCACCCGGCCCACATCGAGCCGCCAGATCAGGATCCGGACCGGCTCTCCCTTGAACGTCACGGTAACGGTGACGGGACGCCCCTCCGGGTCCCGCACCAGGCGTACCGGCATGTTGTCGAAATCGTTGTCCGGGTAGGTCTCCATCTGCCAGCCGTCGGAGGTCAGGTACTGGCTGAAATATCCTTCCTGGTACAGGAGTCCGACCCCCACCAGGGGGACATTCAGGTCGCTGGCCGATTTCACGTGATCCCCGGAGAGCACCCCGAGCCCCCCGGAATAGATGGGAAGGCATTCGGCCAGGCCGAACTCCGCCGAGAAATAGGCCACCAGGAAAGGGACGCCGCCGGCATAATCCGCGGCCCGGATACGGGGTTCGGACAGGTAGCGGTCGAAACCGGCGCTCAGACGTTCCATCTGGGCCACGAATCCCTGGTCCGCGGCCATCTCGTTCAGGCGCTCCTGGCTGATGAGTCCCAGCATGAGCACGGGGTTGTGTCCGCATTCGAGCCAGAGACCGGGATCGAGCCGCTGGAACAGGTTCCATATCTCGTCTTTCCAGCTGAAACAGAGGTTATGGGCCAGCCGCCGGAGGGGTTCCAGCGGGGGCGGCAGGTTGGGGATCACATTGTACTTTATTTTCGCTTTCATTCTGGTCCGCTATTTGCTCCGTCTCGTTGGGTGGGTGTGCCGGTGGCCGTTGCGTGCGCCGTGCGCGAAAGGGACGCAACGCATGAGACCCGGCCTCCGTCGTCAGGGTTCCAGGTTGTCGCGGGTCACCACGGTGATGCCCCGGGAGGTGACCGTGAACCGGCTCCGGTCTTCCCGTGGGTGATACCCGATCTCCGTATGCGGCGGGATGTTGACTCCCTCGGCGATGATGGCCTTCTTGATCCGTGCGTGGCGGCCGATCACCACGTTTTCGAGGATGACGGACTCCTCCACCGTGGCCCAGCTGTGGACGAAGACATTGTACGACAGTACGCAGTTGCGCACCATGCCGCCGCTCAGGATGGAGCCGTGGGCCACCAGGGAATCGAGGGCACATCCCCTTCGCGGCGCGTCACCGGATCCCTGGGCGAAGACCGTCTTGACCGGCGGATACTGCCGTTGATAGGTGCGGATGGGCCAGTGGCGGCCGTACATGTTGAAGTAGGGATTCACGCCGGTCAGGTCCATGTTGGCGTTCCAGTAGGAGTCGAGGGTCCCTACGTCCCGCCAGTAACCCGAATCCCGGATCCTTTCATCCATTTTCTCCCGCCGGACCCCCGTCCCGTCCGTGTAGGTGACCAGGTCCCGGATCCGGTTTTCCTTCCGGTAGGGATAGGCCATGACCCTATGGGAGTCGAGGATGCGGGGAATGATGTCCTTCCCGAAATCCGGGCGGTCCTCGGTTTTGAGGAGGTCCAGCAGGACCTGGGTCTTGAAGATGTAGATCCCCATGGAGGCGAGGACGTGCGAGCTGTCGCCGGGGATGGTGGCGGGCGTTGCCGGCTTTTCCTGGAACCCTTTCACGCGGAAGCGGCTGTCCACCTCCAGGATGCCGTACTGGCCGGCGTTCTCCTTACCCAGCTCGATGACGGAAATGGTCACGTCGGCGTCGTGGGCCTCGTGGTAGGACTTGAAACGGGCGTAGTCCATCTTGTACACGTGGTCCCCGGAGAGGATGAGGACGTTTTCCGGGGCCTCTTCCTCGATCAGGTAACTGTTCTGCCGGATGGAGTCGGCGGTCCCCTGGTACCATTTTTCCCCGCTCATCATCTGCGGCGGCGCGATCTTGAGATAATGTCCCAGGTCCACGCTGAAGATGTTCCAGCCGCCTTCCAGGTGTTGCATCAGGGTCTGGGACTTGTACTGGGGCAGGACGATGATCTTGTATATCCCTGAATTGATGCAGTTGGACAGGGCCAGGTCGATGAGCAGGTAGATGCCGCCGAACGGGATGGCCGGCTTGGACCGTTTCCGGGTGAGAGGCATGAGCCGTTCGCCTTTGCCTCCGGCCATGATGACGGCGAGGGTCCTTTTCATGGGGTCGGCCTCCTGGATCACTGGAAGGGCGGAGCGGGTGTTTTCGAGCAGGAAAAAGTATAGGCCCAAGGGGGGTGGGTGTCAAAAGAAAACGGGGCGTCCGGCCGGACGGGGCGTTTGACGCTCCGGCGGGATTTGGAGTAACATGTCCGCGTCGGACCGTGGTGCTTTCGCCGGTGTTCCCGGTCCCGGTTTTGACGGGGAGCGCCGGCCGATGAACGGGAGGGGATCCCATGCTTGAGACGGAAATCTGCAGGGCGTTCGAGCGGGAGGCGCGGTCGCTGGAATCGGCGGTCTCCGGCGGCGCCTCAGGGGAGGAGGACCTCCTTGCGCGCCTGCGGCGATGCGGCAGGCGGATGCGGGAGATGAACTGCCTGTGCGGGATCCTCCGGCTTTCGGGGACGCCGGGGATATCCGTGGAGGACCTGCTCGGGGAGGCGGTCCTCCTGATCCCGGCGGCCTGGCAGTATCCGGACATCGCCTGCGCGCGGGTGATCCTGGAAGGGGCCGAATTCCGGACCGCGGACTTCGAGCCGTCCCCCTGGATGCAGTCGGCGGAGATCCGGTTGAAGGGAAGCGGTTCGGGCCGCCTGGAGGTGGGCTACCTGGCGGAACGCCCGGACCGGGACGAGGGGCCTTTTCTCAAGGAGGAACGGGTCCTCCTCGACGCCGTGTCCGCCGTGCTGGGACGGGCCGTCCGTGGGATACGGGAGCGCGAGGTCCTCCGCGAGAGCGAGGAACGGTACCGCACGGTCGTCGAGCATGCCAACGACGGGATCGCCTTTGTGAAAGGGATGCGCCACATCTATGTCAACCGGAGGTTCGCCCGGTTGTTCGGGTACGAGGCCCCCGGAGACCTCGTGGGATCGTCGGTGGCCTCGCTGGTGCACCCGGAGGACCGGGAACGGGTGATGCGGTTCAACCGCCTTCGTCAACAGGGAGCCCCGGTGCCCGACCGCTATGAATGCCGGGGCCTCCGGAAGGACGGGACCCCCTTCGACCTCTCCGTGTCGGCCACTTCCGCGGTCTTCGACGGCGAGGCCCTCTCCCTGGTCTTTCTGCGGGACATCACCGAGCGCAAGCGGGCCGAAAAGGCGCTTCGGGAAAGCGAGGCCCAGAAGCAGGCCATCCTCGACGCCTCCATCGACCGGATCCGGTACGTGGACCACGACATGCGGATCCTGTGGGCCAACCGGACCACCGCCCTGGAGGTGGGCATGGCGCCGGAGGACCTGGTGGGCCGGTTCTGTTACCGTTTTTTTGTCGGCCGGGATACGCCCTGCGAGGGATGCCCCACGGTCACGGCCCGCCGGACCGGGCGGACGGAGCGGGCGGTGATGCGCCAGCCCGGCCTCAAGGGGATCCAGGGCGAGACGTTCTGGGACGCGTACTGCGTGCCGCTCAGGAACGAGGACGGCGAAATCGTCAGCTTTGTCCAGATTTCCAGGAACATTACCGATCAAAAGCGGGCCGAGGAGCACATCCACACCCTGAGCCAGGAACTGATGCGGGCACAGGAGACGGAACGCCGGCGGATCTCCGGATACCTGCACGACAACGTGGCCCAGGACCTTTCCACGCTGAAGATCGGCTTCGAGGCGCTCTTCAGGGAGCTTTCCGGGACGGACGCCGATGCCGGGGCCCGCGTGGCCGGGCTGTCGGCGATCCTCCAGGGGACCATCGCCTCGGTGCGCAACCTGGCCTATGACCTGCGGCCCCCCAGCCTGGACCAGCTGGGCCTGGTCCAGGCGATGTTTCAGTATTGCGAGGATTTTTCCGAAAAAAGCGGCCTGCAAGTCGATTTCTCGGCCGCCGGCATGGAGCACCTGGACATGGACTCCGACACCGAGATCAACCTGTACCGGCTGGTGCAGGAGGGCCTGAACAATGTCCGCCGGCATGCCGAGGCCTCCCGGGTGACCGTCCGGATGGTCGCATCGTTTCCCAATATCATCCTCCGGATCGAGGACGACGGAAAGGGCTTCGACGTGGAGACCCGGCTGACCGAGGCCAGGAACGCAAAACGCATGGGACTCCAGGGCATGGAAGAGCGGGTGGGCCTGCTCCAGGGAAAGATGACCATCCGCTCCCGCCCCGGGCACGGAACCCGGATCCTTATCGAGATTCCGGGAAGGGAGGGGCGTCGTGTCTCAAAAAAAGACCATACTAATCGTGGATGACCACCCCCTTTTCAGGGAGGGGCTCAAGAGCATTATCGGGCGGGATGCCGGGTTCCGGGTGGCGGGGGAGGCCGGGACGGTCCGCGAAGGGCTCGCCCTGGCAAAGCGCCTGAGGCCGGACCTGGCGCTGGTGGACATCTCGCTCCCTGACGGGAGCGGGATCGATCTGACCCGTGATATCCGGACGCTTCTCCCGGAGACGCGCATCCTCGTCATCAGCATGCATTCCAAGATAGAATACATCGCCGAGGCCTTTCAGGCGGGCGCCACCGGCTACGTGGTAAAGGAATCCGCATCCGAAAGGCTCATGAAGGGGCTGGAGTATATATCGAGGGGGGATTATTTCCTGGACAGCTCCGTATCCCAGCAGGTGGTGAAGCGGTTGATGGAATCCCCCATAAAGGAGGCCAAAATCACGGACGCCGCGTACGGCACCCTGACCCCCAGGGAGCAGGAGGTCATGCGCCTCCTGGCCGAGGGTCTCTCGAGAAAAGAGATCGGGGAGCGGCTCTTCATCAGTCCCAAGACCGTGGAAAACCACCGGTCCAACATCATGAGCAAGCTCGGCCTGCACAGCACCATGGACCTGATCCGCTACGCGGCCCGGCTCGGACTGATCGACGTGGACCTGTGGAAAAAATAGCATCGACATGGGGGAACCGGGTTCGAGGAAATGACAGGGAGTTTGCACTGGAGATATTGACCCCGCCCATTATTTTTGGAAAAGATTTTATTCCAGGACGGAAAGGCGTGAAGAATAATGGAATGCGTTGGCCGGGCTTTCGGGGCAATTTGGCGGGGAAAAGAATAATATCCCATAGATGATGAAGGGCAATGGTGAGTAAAAAGAAAAGAGCAAAACGAGAGGACCCTCTCGACCAGCTTAT
>CAZCVB010000092.1:0-8754 GCA_964501805.1 uncultured Desulfobacteraceae bacterium
GAAGGACCTGAGATATCGCGATAACTCCTTGGTTAAGAATGTTTTTCTGAAAAACGCGTCCCTGGAAGTGGAGATGCACTGCCATGACACGGTCGACGTGGACCTGGATCTATTTATCAAAAAGATCGAGGTGAAAAACCTGCAGAGCAATGAGCGTGATGTAAGGCTTTTTTTCACCCACGACTTTCATCTTTACGGAAATGATATTGGAGACACGGCCTATTTTGATCCACGAACCCGCTCCATCATACACTACAAGGCCAATCGGTATTTCCTCATCAATTGCTGCAAGTCCGGAAAGTATGGTGTAAACCACTATGCCTGTTGCGACAAGGAGGGGCCGGGAAGGGAAGAGATATGGAAAGACACAGCGGATGGAATCCTCAACGGGAACCAGATTTCATGGGGCTCTGCCGACTCTGCCGTCGGAATATGGCTGCGCGTGCCTCCCGGAGGAAAAGCTGCGGCTTTCTGCTGGATTGCCGCAGGCACGCATTACAATGAGGTGGCTCAAATTAACCGGGATGTCATGGAGAAGACGCCCGATAAACTGATCCAACGCACATCGGATTACTGGGTCGCGTGGGCCACAAAAGAATCCAGGTCCTTTGGAGACCTGCCGGAATCCGTCATCCACGTATACAACCGCAGTCTCCTGATTTTAAGAACTCAGATAGACAACAGGGGCGCAATCATTGCAGCAAATGATTCGGATATCGTCCGTTTTGGAAGAGATACCTATTCTTATATGTGGGGACGCGACGGGGCTTTTGTAGCCGCTGCACTGGCAAAGGCCGGGTACACGCATGTGTGCATGAAATTTTACGACTTTTGCACCCGCATTCTGTCCGATGAGGGCTATCTCTACCAGCATTACAATCCTGACGGGTCACTGGCCAGCAACTGGCATCCCTGGTTAGTGGATGAAAAGATCGTTCTCCCGATACAGGAGGACTCGACCGCCTTGATTCTCTGGGCGCTCTGGATACACTTTGAAACGACGAAAGACATAGAATTCATCCGGTCTTTATATAATAAGCTTATTAAAAAATCCGCCGACTTTATGGTAACGTACCGCGATCCTGAGACTCAACTGCCCGCCCCCTGCTACGATCTATGGGAAGAGCGTTTCGGGGTGCACACCTTTACTGTCGCAGCGGTAATTGCCGGTCTCAGGGCGGCGGCGAATTTTGCAAGACTCTTTCAGGATGCCTCCCTGGCAGAGAAATACGACAAAGTGGCCGATCAAATGAAGGAAGGGCTTACCAGATATCTGTACCACACGGGTCTGAAGAGGTACGCCCGCTCCGGTTACAGAAAAGGGAAAGGTTATGAACTCGATGAAGTAATCGATGTCAGCCTGTCCGGACCGGCTATCCTCGGGGCATTACCTCCCGGAGATCCGAGGATGGTCGAAACAATAGCGGCAATCCGTCAGCAATTATGGCTCAAGACCCCGGTTGAAGGCTGTGCCAGATACCAGAATGATGTTTATCACCGGCAAAGCGACAGCCCGGCGGATATTCCAGGCAACCCATGGTTTATCTCAACGCTCTGGTTGGGAGAATATTTCATCGCTCGAGCCGAAAACCTTCAGGAACTCCACGAGGCGCTCCCTTATCTTGAATGGTGTGCGAAAAACGCGCTTCCTTCCGGTGTGCTTGCAGAACAGGTACACCCTGTAAACGGTTCTCCTCTTTCTGTCTCCCCGCTTACATGGAGCCATTCCTCTTTTGTGTGGGCGGTTCTGCGGTACACTGAAAAATTCGACTCGTTAAAAACTTGAGACAACACCATGGACGATGCATAATAGTATGTTATGCACTCCATAGACATCATAAGAAAACGGGTTGACAGGGATTGTGCTCCACCTGGAATCCTTCCCGCGGTTTCGAGGTCATGCAGTGAAAATCGGATTCTTCCAGTTCGAACCCCGGTTCGGAGAGGTTCGGCGGAACCTTGAAAAGGTGCTCCGCGCCCTCGGGGACGCCGAAGCCGACCTGATCGTACTGCCGGAACTCGCCTTTACCGGGTACTATTTCCAGGACCGCCGGGAACTCCTTTCACTGGCGGAAGACCCGGAAACCTCCCCCACCGTCGACCGGTTGTGCGGGCTGTGCCGTGAACGGGACTTTTACCTGATCACCGGGTTCGCCGAACGATCGGGCGCGCGCGTATTCAACAGCGCCCTGCTCATCGGCCCCGGGGGGCTGATCCACACCTACCGGAAAATTCACCTGTTCAACACGGAAAAGGAATACTTCGATCCGGGCGACACCCCGCTTCAGACGGTGGCGGTCCGGGGCGCGCGGATCGGCATCATGATCTGTTTCGACTGGGTCTTCCCCGAGGTGGCACGCGTCCTTTCCCTCGAGGGGGCGGATATCCTGTGCCATCCCGCGAACCTGGTCCTGCCGGTTTGCCAGGGGGCCATGGTGACCCGCTGCCTCGAGAACAGGGTATTTTCAGTAACCGCCAACCGGTTCGGCAAGGATGTTCGTCCCCGCGGCGAAATCGCGTTCACGGGCCGGAGCCAGGTGGTCTCTCCCAACGGCGAAATTCTCCATCGCGCAACGGCGGACCGGGAGGAACGCTTCATCACCGCGATTGACACCGGTCTTTCCCGGAACAAATCCATCACAAAACACAACCACCTGTTCGAGGACCGGCGTCCGGAGTTTTACGGGCCGCTGACCGATGAACCGGTCTGAAATCCGGACAGGGTCCCGCCGCGTCTCATGCGGGATCTCCCTCCTTTAAAAGAAGATCCGATACCATATTGGCGAGTCCCCAGATGGCGTCCGCCGCAAGATGCTGTTCAATGGAACGGTCGAACAGGATGGAAACGCGCGGCCGGAATTCCGGATCCCCCTCCCACAGGAGGTAGTAAAGAGGGATCTTCGGGAAGGGCAGGAACCGATACGCCGCATCGGCCAGGTCGAGGGGTTCCCCGCCCAGGGCCTCCGCCGCCCGTTTGAATCCCGCGAGATCGCCGCCGTAGCGTTCCAGCAGGGGCGCGGTGTTCAGTTCGTGGGGGCCCTGGAAAAAATGGCCGGTTTTCAGTTCCCGGACACTGACCATCTTCTGACCGGGGCTCCAGGGTCCCGCGTTCAACAGGTAGACAAGGCAGAGAAGTTCCAGGAGCGGGTCGTCCACGGCTTCCCATTGGCCCCGGCCCTGTCGGCAGACGCGGCGCCGCTGGATGTCCACCAGGAGGTAAACGCTCAAAAAAGGGAGGAGCACCCCCACCGGCGGATAATTCCGGGCAAGGGCGTTTTCGCAGATCACGCGGATATCGCTTTGCCCGAGGGTCTCCCAGTACTCGCCGGGGACCGTTACCTCCCCGCCGGAAGGACTGCGGGCGGGGGGCATCCGGGTGCGCCGCCGTTTCTGCATGTCCAGGTAGGCATCGCTAAAGGGGTAAGGCCCGTTTCTGAATCGCCCGCACGGGAAATCATCGCAGTCCCCGATGCAATGGGCGATGCGGTGCGCCACGGCGCAGGCCAGGATGGGGCACGGGGCTCCCAGGACCCGCTTCTGCACATCGAGCTTTTCCAGGGCCTCCCGGCTCGTGCCCGGGCCGCACGTGGAGCAGATGCCGAGGATGTTCAGCCGGCATGTATCGCAGTCTATTCCACAGGCGCCTGTGGCCATTATCCGGTTCCCCGAAAAGGATTGTCGTCACCCCTCAGGCGCAAACATGCGCCGGAGGTATTGTTTGAAAATCGGGACCCCTGCAAAACGCCCCTTCTTGCCCGGTTCCGGCGGATATTATTTTCGCGTATTTTCCAGGTACCAGGAATACGTCGCTTCAATCCCCTCACGCAACCCGATTTTCGGCGCCCAGCCGAGCCCCCGGAGGCGGGAGATATCGAGCCGTTTCCTCGGGGTGCCGTCAGGCTTGGCCGTATCCCAGACGATTTCGCCTTCAAACCCGACAACATCCTTCACCACCCCGGCCAGGTCCCGGATAGTAACATCCCTTCCGCACCCGATATTGACAAGGGGCCTCTCTTCGGAATGCAGCAGGGTATCAAAGGCTTCATCCGTAAGATTCATGATAAAGAGACAGGCATCCGCCATGTCGTCGACGTGCAGGAATTCCCGGAAGGGGGAGCCGGAGCCCCACAGAACGACTTGGGAACCCGGTACCGTATGCGGGGGGATGCGGCCGAAAACGGCCTCGTCTTTTCTGATGCCCTCCACGTCTCCCCGCATGGCCAGCTTTGCCAGGTGAAACTTTCGGATCAGGGCCGGAAGCACGTGGCTGGTCTCCAGGTCGAAGTTGTCGTTCGGCCCGTAAAGATTCGTGGGCATGACCGCCAGGAAACGCGCGCCGTACTGGCGGTTATAGGCCTCGCACATCTCGATACCCGCTATCTTGGCCACCGCATAGGGGGCGTTGGTGGGCTCCAGGGGGCCGGTAAGCAGATACGCCTCCTTCAGGGGCTGGGGGGCCAGCCGGGGGTATATGCAGGAACTCCCGAGGAAAATGAGGCGTTTTACGCCGGCCCTGTAGGCCGCCTGGATCACGTTGGCCTGGATCATCAGGTTCGAGTAGATAAAGTCCGCCGGGTACGTCTTGTTGGCAAGGATCCCGCCCACCCTGGCGGCGGCCAGGAACACGTATTCCGGCCTTTCGTCCCGGAAAAACCGCTCCACCGCCGCCTGTCGCATGAGATCCAGCTCCTGGTGGGTGCGGGTGATCAGACGGGCGCAACCCCGCCCTTCAAGCGCCCGCATGATGGCCGAGCCCGCCAGCCCGCGATGGCCGGCGATAAAAATCGAACTCCCGGGAGTGAGAGGTAAGGAGCGGACCGAAGGGTCCCGGCGCTCCATCGCACGGTTCATGTTACCCCCTTTTTCTGTTTCCCCGCCCGCCGGGCGCAACCGCCGCTTCCGGAACGGAAAAACCGCGGAATTCCCGGTTCCCGCCCGGCGGGGCCGGGTTATCGGGCAATGAACGACCCCGCCGCAAGGGAGGGGGTACAACCCCTGTCCGCCTCCGGCGGATTCAACGCATCCGGACGCGTTTTGAAGCCTTCCGGTTCGTCTCCACCCGTTTTCGCCGCAGGTCCGGCGGGATTCCCGGTCAGCGGGACAGTTTCAAAGAAACATATTCCGCCACCTGTCCGTAGATCCGGTCGATCACCGGGGTGTGGGGCATTGTCAGGTATATTCTTCCGATATAATCCCTCTCGCGGACGATCTCAAAAGAGCGCCTGAAATTGAGATCATAGACCCATCCCATCTGAAGCAGCTTGAAGTCATTCAGGCTTTTCATGCGGGACCCCATGACCATTTTCCCGGACAGCAGGTCCCGGCACACCGCGTCCGAGACCGCTGAATCATCGGGGAGCCCCAGCCCGATACTCTCCACCCGCTCCCCTTCTGCGGAGGCGTAGTATTCCAGGACCACTTTCCATATATCAATCTTGTCCGCGTCCCGCAACAGCTTCGTGAAAAAGCGCCCCTCCCCGTCGAGCGTGTCGGGGAGGGACAATTTGTTGTGATTCTCCACCACGGTCAGGACAAGTTCCCTGTGGCGCGGGGCTATCATGTCCAGCATGCGGTTTTCCTGGATGACCTTCACCCCGAGCCGCGCGTGGTCCTCGGATTTTGCATCGAGAAAGGTCCCGTATCTCCGGAACTGCTCATACCTGCCCACATCGTGAAACAGCGCGGAGACCTCGGCGATAAAACGCCCATGTTCATCCAGGCCCAGGGAATCTCCGATATCAAGGATCTCTCTGCAGACCCGCAGCGTATGCTTCTCCTTCATCCTGATATTTTTATTGAATACCGCATCATCGCCCATGAACCGGGCCACATACGCAGCGTAATCTTCTTTGAGATCGGCAATCATCCGAAAATACGTGTGGTTTTCCGCCTGTTGCGGTTCCATGACACATCCTTAATTCTGGTTCCTTTCGCTTCGCTCCACCGGCGGCCATTCTCTAAAAGGCATCTCCGCTCCGTTTCCACGGCGTTATTCCGCCTTTGTCTTCCTTCTCGAACGACATCCGCCAGCTCTTGCGTCGAACTGTTCGCTTTAATTGACGGGCGCCTGAGGGTCCGGGGCCTCCGCCATGAGGCCGTACCGGCGTTCGGATTCCCCCGGCCCGAAGAGATCCTCCCCCGGTTCTTTCCGGGAGATGCCATCCGCTCATCAGAAAAATCCGTAATAGCCGCTCTTTAAAATGACCATATATCCGGAAAAATCGATTCTGTCGTAAGTCGTCATTCGGCGATGGATGTAACTATTCGGATATTTAGGTTGAAAACAGTTTCCGGTAAACTTCTCCCCGTCGTTTAGCCGGAACTTCCCTTCACTCCGAAGTAAATGGTGAAAAAATCCCTCCCCTGCCGGTCGAAACCACCGGAAAGATGCCCGAAGAACTGGGTTTTCACCGGTTCATACAGAAGATGAAACGCCTCGAAAGGGATAGAATAGTGCCGACACATCTCCAGCAGCAGGGGAGACAGATCCTTCAGGCGGAGGCCGGCACGGTACATATTGATGTCGAACGATCTTCTCGGATTGCCCTCTTCATTCACCTCGAGATATAAAAATTTGTCAGGCCCCATCCTGCCTGAAGCAAGGTCCAGGATCCCCTTGGAAATCTCAAACGGGATCACATCCTTCCGGCCGTAAAAATTCGTTGAAAGCCTTTCCCGCATGTCTTCCACGGAAAATGAAGGAAAACAGGTGTATCGCGCAACCGCGCCCCTCGAATTATCCGACGAATCCCATTTAAATCCAAGATGGATCAAAAACGGCGCAGGCCGATCCGGATTGTCTCCGATGACTTTTTCAAATCTGCCCCCGAACTCCAGGTAGGCCTTATAAAGAGAGGTCTCTTCATTTTCCTCAAATCCGAAGAGGACAATATTCGCTTCGGGCAGGTTTTGCCGAAAGATCTCAAGATATTTTCCAGGCATATCGATTCGTTCACAGATATCCAGGATCCTTTTATGGGGGTTCCCCTGAATTTCCGTCTGCTTGAACCCCAGCAAAAAACGGTTCGCAAGAAGGGTTCTTCTGAACATCTTGAAAGACCGCTCAATACCGATTTGCACATCAAGGTCTTTTGTGAGTTGAAAAAGAAGGCCGGCCTTTTCATCAACCCTTTCGGGTTTTGAAAAAAACGGGGCGGGCGACGGCGAAGGTCCTTCAGCCAGGGAACCGTACCGGGATTCATAGTCCCGCATGGCGTGATCCAGCAGGATAAAAAGGCGTTTGGCGGCAAAGGGACTCAGGATAATCCGGTCGGTGACCCGCGCCCGGATCTCTTTTCCGGCGGTATGCCCTTCCTGCGTTATCCCAAACCGGATAGAGATCTCCTCCCGTCCGCCGGTGACGTCGGCCACGTTGGCGTAAGCGCTCCGCATGTTCGCGGCGTCATATAAAACCCGTTTTCGGCCTCCTTTCAGGGCGGCTTCCACGGGGACCCCGGCTTTCTTGCGGTCCTTATCATTCGTCATTGGACTCACCCAGGTGCATGTCCATCACGGCTTTCTTTCCCGCGCCCGCACGCCGGAGGACACCCCAAAGACAGGTGGTCCCTTTTCTCACGCCCCCGCAGGCGGGCGACCGGCGGCGCTGCCGTCTGCTTTTCCGGACCCCTGTCAATAAAGGAGATGCGTTGTCATCGGCTTTTGCAACGTTTGGGTACACATATCCGTATGAGCCCCACATTCAGATTGACTTCTCTCTCTTGAATGGGAATGATGAAATTTGGGGCCTGCAAGCGTCCCCCTTTACCGAAGTTGAAAAACGACCGGTCTTTCGATCCGGGATGCCCGGCCATGATGGAAATGTTGCTCGCGAAAAACGAACGACCCCGCCGCAAGCAACGGGGTATCATCAAAAGCATTGAACGCCCCACGGGGCGGGGAGTACAACCCTGTCCGCCTCCGGCGGATTCAAACGGCCTCAGCCGGTCCGGGCGCGGGGGCATGGGTATGATGGACCCGGAAGCGACTGAAATCGAGGTCATGGCCTATTCCGGGTACCGGGCGAACGAGCGGCCCCTGTACCTGGTAATAGATGGCAGGCGCCTGGAGGTGAAGGACGTACTGGACCGCTGGTATGGACAGGCGCACGATTATTTCAAGGTCCTTGCCGGGGATGACCGGATCTACCTGATCCGGTGGTATCGCTCCCGGGACATCTGGTCCCTGATGCATGTCCGGGAACGGACCGCGATCCCCTGATTTTTCCTGTGCCGCCCGCATCCTCCCCCGGAACGATGAAGGCGCACAAGGGGGTTGACCGGCGGACGCCCCTTCAACCGCCGGAGACTTCTTTCAGCTTTTCCAGGACCTGGTCCGCGTGCCGGACTTCACCGCTCTTTCTTTTGACACGCACCCGAACCTTTGTCCAGGCCGCCGCCACGGCGCCTCCCGGCGCAATGAGGAACGTGGAGCGGATCAGGCCCTCGTATTCCTTTCCGTAGTTCTTTTTGAGACCCCAGGCCCCGTACGCCTGAATGACCTTTTTCTCCGCATCACTGAGCAGAAGGATCCCCAGCCCGTGCTTTTCAATAAACTTCCGGTGGGACGCGGGGGCGTCGGGACTCACGCCGATGACGACGGCGTTCAGGTCGGCAAAGGCGTCCGCAAGGGACGTGAAATCCACCGCCTCCTTGGTACAGCCGGACGTGTTGTCCTTTGGATAAAAATAGAGCACCACCCATTTGTCCCTGAAATCCGCCAGGCGCACATCCCGGCCGTCCGCATCCGGAAGCGAGA
>CAZCVB010000093.1:0-7319 GCA_964501805.1 uncultured Desulfobacteraceae bacterium
CGGGGTCTGGCGCGGGAGGGAGATAAATTGACCGAAGGGGAGATCAACAAGCTGATCTTCCAGCCGGGCTTTTCCACCGCGGACCGGATCACCGATATCTCCGGCCGGGGCGTCGGTATGGACGTGGTCAGGACGCGGATTGTGGAGAAACTCCGGGGCCGCGTGGACGTTCAGACCGCGGCCGGTCACGGAACCAGCGTTTTCATGCGCATGCCCCTCACCCTGGCCATCGTGGACGGCATGATCGTCAGGATAAACGATGAGCGGTACATTATTCCTACGCTCGCCATACAGGAGACCTTTCGGCCCAAACAGACCGAATGCCACAGCGTCACCAAAGAGGGTGAAATGATCCTGTTCAGGGACCGGCTGGTTCCTCTGGTCCGCCTGGAACGCCTCTTCGGATACAACGGCGGCGCCTCTTCCGGAGAGGAAGACCCCAAGGTCCCCTGGGAACAACTGGCCGTGGTGGTGGAAAACCAGGAGAAAAGGAGGTGCCTCCTGGCGGACGAACTGCTGGGGCAGGAGGAAGTGGTGATCAAGAACCTGAGAGAGTCGCTGCAGCATGTCAGGGGAATCGCGGGCGGGGCGATCCTGGGAGACGGCAGGGTCGGCCTTATCCTCGATATCGCGGGCATTATTGAAATCTCTTCCGGGGGTGTCTGATGGATCTCATCGTCGGTGTGGGTGACATGAAAGTCAGCAATGACCGGGAAGTGGTGCTGGCCACCTACTCCCTGGGTTCCTGCATCGGTGTCGCCATCTACGATCCGGCGGTAAAGGTGGGGGGAGTCCTCCACTACATGCTCCCGGAATCGAGCCTGGATGGCGAAAAAGCCCGGAAAAACCCCTATATGTTCGGGGATACGGGAATTCCTCTTCTTTTTAAGGAGTCTTACCGGCTGGGGGCCAAAAAGAACCGGCTCCGGGTTATTGTCGTGGGCGGGTCCCAGATCCTGGATCAAAAAGGGCTTTTCAATATCGGAAAACGGAATCACACCCTCCTCCGGAAGATGTTCTGGAAGAATAACGTGATCACGGATTTCCAGGATGTGGGGGGGACCGTGAACCGGACGCTGAAGCTCGAAATCGCTTCCGGGGACGCCTGGCTGAAGGTATCGGGATCGGGCCTTCGGAAGATATCCCCCAATGGCGGCCGGGCTGAACGGGGTGGAGATCATGGTTAAGATCGATCGCATCATAGAAGAAATCGACCGGTTGACCCCGGTCTCCAATATCGGCGAGAGAATGATGCAGATCGCGTCCGATCCCTCCGGTACGCTGGCCGACGTGGTGGATCTCGTCAGGTACGACCAGGCCATGACGGCCAACCTTCTCAAGATCTGTAATTCCGCATACCTGGGCCTGACAAGGAAGGTAACCTCCGTCAGCCAGGCGGTGACCTACCTGGGAATCAACAAGGTGGCGAGCCTGGTGATGATGGGAAGCAGCGCGGACAACTTCAGGGAAGCCAATGCGGGTTATGATCTCCGGAAAGGGGAGTTGTGGCGGTACTCTGTCTCCTCCGCGCTTATCGCCCAGGATATCGCGGAAAGGGTCGGCCTTTCCCATGGGGCGCTTGTCTTTACATCGGCGCTTCTCAAGGACATCGGGAAGGTGATCCTGAACCGGTTCGTGGGGAACACGCTGGAGGAGATCAATCGCATGGTGGAAAAAGAGTCTCTCACCTTTATCGAGGCGGAGAAACGGATCATCGGGATCGATCATGCCGAACTGGGGGCGCGGGTTGCCGAGAAGTGGAATTTCGGCCCCGACATGGTCCATATCATCCGCCACCATCATGTTCCGGGGCGTGCCCGCGAGGACCTTTGCCTTGCGGTCGTCTATCTCTCCGATTGCATCTGCATGATGATGGGAAACGGCGTAGGGGCCGACGGACTCGCTTATCGCTATGATCAGGATGTCGTGGACCGCCTGAACATATCGGATATTGATCTTCAGAAGATCATGGCCGGTTTCAGGGAGAGGCTGAGGGCCGTCGAAGAATTGGTATCCCTGTCAGGGGGGAGTTAGCAAATGGCGTTCAATGTGCTGATTGTGGACGATTCTTCTTCCATGCGGACCATTTTGAAAAAGATTATCCGGGCCTCCGGCTTCAACGTGGGGGAATGCCATGAGGCGGCGGACGGAAAGGCCGCATTGTCGGTACTGGCCGATAAATGGGTCGACCTCGTCCTGACCGACATCAACATGCCCCGCATGAACGGGCTGGAACTGGTGGCCGAGATGAAGAGGGACGAATTGATGCGTCCTGTTCCGGTCGTCATGGTGACCACCGAGGGGAGTGAAAAGATCATGCAGGAGGCCATGTCCCTGGGCGCGGCCGGATATATCCGGAAGCCGTTTACGCCGGAGGATATCCGGCGGGTATTGAACAGCATCATGGGGGAACCGGATGGACAGAGAGACGATGTTGAAGAGCTTGAAGGCGGCGATTTCTGATGTCCTGGAGACCATGTTTTTTCAGTCGGTGGAAATCCTGGAGCGGAATTCCGTCATCAACAGCTGGTGTGAGGATGACCTGCCGTTACTGGGCGCGTCGCTCGATTTTCATGGACCGTGCGACGGGGTTTTCTATCTGGTAAGCCCGGTGGAAGCCATCGCCGAATTCACGGCGAACTTTCTGGGCATAGAGAATCCCGGTGTGAGCGATGCCCAGAAGGAGGACACGCTCAAGGAGGCGGTCAACATGATTGCCGGGCATATGTTTTCCCTGTTTGACAAGGAGGGGGCTTACCGGCTGGAAATCCCCGTGTTGATGGAGCAGCCCACCCTCGGAGATCCCGGGGACACGGGAAGCGGAACGTCGCATCTTTTGATCAGGACGGACGGCAGCCGGCTGGCGGCGGGGCTCCGCGTGAATCCATGAGGCTGAAACGGATTGACGGGAAATGGCGGTTTCCGGAAAGAGGGGGCCAAGAGGGAGATTTCCGGATGAAAGAGAAGATAAAAGTCCTGATAGTGGATGATTCGGCGGTGGTCAGAAAGGTTTTCAGGGAAGAGCTTTCCCGGGAAAAGGACATCGAAGTCATCGGCACCGCGCCTGATCCGTACGTGGCCCGGGACAAGATCGTGAAGCTGGCGCCCGATGTGGTGACGCTGGACATTGAAATGCCCAGGATGGACGGAATTACGTTTCTCAAGAAGCTGATGCGGTATTATCCCCTTCCCGTGATCATCGTCAGTTCCCTTACCCGGAAGGGGAGCGATCTTGCGCTGGAAGCACTGTCCATAGGGGCGCTGGAAGTCATATCAAAACCCTCCGGGTCCTATTCCGTGGGCGAGATGAGCGCCCAGCTGGCGGACAAAATAAGGGCCGTGTCAGGGGTAAGGGTGGGACGGGGAGGAAAGGAGACCCGCACTGGCCGCTCCTCCGTCAGGGTGGCGTCCCATGCCCTGTCCGAGACGACCCACAAGATCGTTGCCATCGGCGCATCCACGGGCGGGACCGAGGCCCTGCGGGTGGTTCTGGCCGGGATGCCCGCCAATGCGCCGGGAACCGTCATTGTTCAGCACATGCCGGCAAGATTCACTACCTCTTTCGCCGAACGGCTCAATGAGATATGTCCCATGACCGTGAAGGAGGCCAGGGACGGGGATCCCCTGGTGGACGGCCTGGCGCTGATCGCTCCCGGAAATTACCATATGCTGCTCAGACGGAATGGTGCCAGGTATTTCGTCCGGGTCCGGAAGGGCCCCATGGTGCACCACCAGCGTCCGGCCGTGGATGTCCTGTTCCATTCGGTGGCCGAGTACGCCGGGAGAAATGCGGTGGGCGTGCTTCTGACCGGCATGGGCGCCGACGGCGCCAAAGGCCTGCTGAAAATGCGGGAAACCGGCGGGAGGACGGTTGCTCAGGACGAGGAAAGCTGCGTTGTTTTCGGAATGCCGAAGGAAGCCATCAAGCTGGGAGCGGCGGAACGGGTGGTTCCGCTGGGATCGATTTCACAAACCGCGCTCGATTTGATGTCCCCCGAGCAAAACGGTTAAGGAGAAAAGGGAGAGAAGAATGACACAGTACGCGGAGAAGAAGACATCGGCCATGAATGAAAATCTTCCGGAAAATGAGATTGAAAAGCTCAATCGGCTGGTTCGGGAGACCACCACCACGGGGCTGGACCACGACGATGACCGGTTTTTCAGAGATCTCGCCTTTGAGATGTCGGGACAGTTGAAAGAACTTGCCATGATGATCATCGATTTCAGGAAGGACCTCAAGTCCAGGATACATCCCCACCTGACCGATATCGCCACGAAGTACATCCCGCAAGCGGCGGACCAGCTCGAAGGCATCATCGAGACCACCGAAGCGGCCGCCAACACGATAATGGATAATCTCGAGGCCATGCAGCAGGATCTTGAGTCATCGGAACGGCTTGTTGCCGGGTTCAACGAGGGATGCCTGCGCTTCCCCGGGGAAGACGGGATCGAGATGGAAATCAAGGTCGACGGAGAGTGCCGGGAAAAGCTGGCGCCGTTCATCCGGCGGATGGCATTGATTTCCCGGAAGCAGTCGTCTCTCATCTCCGATTGCTTTGTGCAGATGAGCTTCCAGGACTTGACCGGGCAGCGGATTAAACGTATTATCAGCCTGGTCAGCCAGATGGAAGAAAAGACAAAGCGGATGGTCCTTTCCTTCGGCCTCAGATTGAATGAAAGAGAGAAGAACCCCGGCATTTCCAGCGACGAACTGAACAAGGTGGTGGAAGAGAAGGTCGCGGAACTGGCGGGCCCGCAGAAGGCGGGGCAGGGGCTCGACCAGTCGGACATCGACGACCTGCTGGCGAACCTGTAGGATGAACCCCTGGATTCAAAGGAGAAGGCCAGATGCTGGATTTGAACATGAAAGTCCTTGTGGTGGACGACTTTGCTACCATGCGGCGGATACTGAGGAATATCCTGAAGCAGATCGGTTTTACCAATATCAATGAAGCGGACGACGGCAAGAGCGCGTTGAAAATGCTCAAAAAGGAACGTTTCGACCTGGTGATGTGCGACTGGAACATGCCGGAAATGCCCGGAATCGAACTTCTTAAGGCCGTCCGGTCGGACGAAGAACTGAAGGATCTGCCGTTTGTCATGGTAACGGCGGAAGCCCAGAAGGAAAATATCCTCGAAGCCGTGAAGGCGGGGGTCAGCAATTACGTGGTAAAGCCCTTTACCGCTGAAACCATCGGCGAGAAACTGGAAAAGGTGTTCGGGTCCTGATGGGAGGATCCCGTCCGGGAGGGAGGTTGTAAAATGGTGATCAACGGGATTGGGGGGATAAATAATCCGGGACGGTCATTTTCCGGGAAGATCAGCCGCGACGGCGGGTTCAGCAAGGTCCTGGATGAAAAAATGACCGAAGCGGCCGGGATACCGCCGGAGAGACCGTTTGCCGCGGGCATGGGTGTACTGGAGAAGGGGGATCGGGTCCTTGATCTTCTGGATGAATTTGCCAGGGACCTGGCGGATCCGGAAAAATCGGTGAAAGATATTCGTCCCCTGGTGGACCGGCTTGAGAGAGACGTGGTGTCGCTCGAGGCGGGGGCCCGGGAAAGGGCCGGTGAAAATCGTGAGTTGATGGGCCTTGTGGACGACGTGGCCGTGACGGCAAAGGTCGCCCTGTTGAAATTCCACCGCGGCGATTACGTGTAAAGGCCGGCGGATCCGGTATCGCGGACACGAAATTCGGTAACATGGGATCCTTTCGGAGGAAAGATGCCATCGAGGAGAAAGGCGCCTTCAGCAAGCATACTGGTCGTTGATGATGATCCGGATATCCTGAAAATTATCTCCGAAATCCTGAAGACCAGCGGGTATGATGTCACCGTCGCAGACGGTGGTGCCGCAGGGATCCGGTGCATCGAGGCCCAGAGTTATGACCTGGTCCTGACGGACCTGATGATGCCCGAAATCGGGGGCATGGAAGTCCTGGAGCGGGTGGTGGACAGGTCCCCCGGCAGCCTCTGCATCATTCTGACCGGATACGGGACCATCCAGAGCTCCGTGGAGGCCATCAAGAAAGGCGCCTTCGACTACATTACCAAGCCCATAACGGCCGGTGAACTCCTGATAGTCGTGGAAAAGGCCCTCAAGTTCAAACGGCTGGAAGACGAGAACATGCGTCTCAGGAAGGAACTCCGGCGGCGGAACCGCTATTCGCGGCTGGTGGGAACCAGCGAGGCCATGCGGAAGATCTACGAGATCATCGACAAGGTCGCGGATACGGATGGAACGGTCCTCATCCAGGGACCCACGGGAACAGGAAAAGAGCTGATCGCGAGGGCCCTGCATTACAACAGCAGCCGGGAAGACAAACCGCTGGTGGTCATCAATTGCGGCGCCATACCGGAAGACCTTCTGGAGAGCGAGCTGTTCGGACATGAGAAGGGGGCCTTCACCGGGGCGCACAAGACCCGTATCGGTCGCTTTGAAACGGCAAACGGCGGGACGATCTTCCTGGATGAAATCGGTGAAATGAGCCCGGCGCTGCAGGTGAAACTCCTGCGGATCATCCAGGAACAGAGGTTCGAGCGGGTGGGAGGCGTGAGGAGCATCCATGTGGACGTCCGGATTATCGCGGCCACCAACAAGAATTTAACGGCCGCCATCAACAAGGGAACCTTTCGGGAGGACCTTTACTACCGGTTGAACGTGATTCCCATCAAGGTTCCCGGCCTGAAACGGCGGAAATCCGATATCCCGTTGCTGGTCGATTTTTTCCTGAAAAAATTCCAGCCGGGCAGACAAAAAAAACTCAAGGGATTCTCTCCCGAGGCCATGGAGGCGCTTCAGGCCTACCATTGGCCGGGAAATGTCAGGGAACTGGAAAACCTGGTGAAACGGCTCGTCATCCTGTGTGACAATGCCGTTGTGGGCGTGAGCGATCTTCCGGAGCATTTCCGGAAAGGAGATGTTTCCGCGCAACCGGTGGACGTGGTCCTCTCCGAAAAGGGACTGACCCTGTCAGAGGCGGTCAAGGACTATGAAAAGCGGCTCATACTGGACGCCCTTGAAAAGAGCGGCGGCGTCAAGGCCAAGGCCGCCAAACTCCTGAATATCAAGCGGACCACCCTGGTGGAGAAGATCAAGAAACAGAAACTGGCGGGTACCGGGGCGCCGTAGTCCCCTTCCGCTCCTATCGTCAAGAAAATGACAGCCTTCCTTTGCGCCGGAAAACCGGGCTCCGCCATGGGCCCCGGTCCGGTCCGCCCTACAGCCTTTTCCCGCCGTTTCTTCCCCGTGCCTGCTCCTTCATGATATTGGCATGTTAATTGCTGTCTTTCTTTTTCATGAAGTGCGCATGTCATATC
>CAZCVB010000093.1:7419-8724 GCA_964501805.1 uncultured Desulfobacteraceae bacterium
CGGATCGGGTACCACCCGGGAAAGATCCGGCTGGCCCTGGTCCTGAAGCCGGGTGCGGTCTTCCGCCACCGTGTGTCGAAAAGCGGCGGTATGATCACCATTCGCATCGGGACGCCGGTGTCGCCCCGGGGGGGACACCTCCTGTCCGCGTCCCCGGGGAGTGAGCCCGAAAACAGGACGTGTCCGGTCCCTCCCGCGGCCCCCGCTTCCCATCCGGATGCGGAGCCCGACGGCACGAAGGGCCCTGCCGCCTCCATTGCGAAGGCGGAAACGCCTTTGATCCCGGTGCCGCCGGATGACGACGGCCGCGGGGATACCCGTCTTTTCCGCGATGGGCTTGATGCGTACCGGGCCGGGGAATGGCGCCGGGCGGAAAGGAATTTTTCTCTCCTGGTTCGCAGGTACCCGAAAAGCAGGTTCGGGGAACGGGCGGCTTTTCTTCTGGCTGCGTCCTGCGAAAAACGATATGCCGATTCCCTTTCATCCCACTTCGAGCGCGTCAAATATTGCTATGAACAGGCCATGGAACGTTATCCAAGGTCCCCTTTCGTATCCGAAGCCCTCCTCTCCCTCGGGAATATCTGTTTCCGGATCGGGAGTCACGTGGAGGCGCTGGGGTATTACAACCTGCTGATAGAAAGGGGAGGGAACGGACCCATACTGGTCCGCGCACTGATCCGTAAGGCCGGGATCCTGAGGATGAAAGAGCGGCGGGAAGCGGCGCTCGGCCTGCTGGAAAAGGCGATGGCCCGGGCGGGACGCGTATCGGACCGGATCGAGGCGACGGCGGAGATGGCGGAAATCCTGTACGAGATGAACGCCTTTCACAAATCCATAAAGGTCCTTTCCACGCTCATCCGTCAGCACCCCGAAAGCATTTACCGGTATCCGAAAATTTCGTTATGCCTCGGCCGTGATTACTATGAACTGGGCGACGTGGCCGGGGCGAGGAGGAATCTGTTCCGCTATTACAATATGCTTTCGGGTAAAAAGGCCGGGTACATGGTGTTGACAAAAATCGGGGATACCTATCGTGAGGAAGGACGGGTGACGGATGCCGTGAAGATCTACGAGCTGGTGCTTGACCGGTATCCGGGGACAGAAGGAGCCCGCATCAGCATGATCCGCCTGGCCGAAGAAAAAGAGGCAGGTCGTATCCGCAAAGGGGAAGTAGCGGTTTCCCCGGATACGCTGGTCCGGGAGAAGATCGGCAGGCCGAAGGAGATATATGAAGGGATCATTGAGGACGGCGTGGAAGGGAAAAAGGAGAGTCCGCTCACCCAGCTCGCCCTGGTGAAGCTGGCG
>CAZCVB010000094.1:0-2892 GCA_964501805.1 uncultured Desulfobacteraceae bacterium
CTGTTTTCTCCCGAAAATGTTGTCGAATGAACTACCCCGCCGCAGGCAACGGGGTATCCTCAAAAGCATCGCCCCCCCCAGGAGGAGGGGAATACAACCCTTGTCCGCCCCCGGCGGATTGAATGCCGGATGAACAAACTGCCGCCGCGGGCCGTGAACCCGGGTGTTCAGAGCAGGCCGTCAAGGGCATCCGTTGCGGCCCCGTCCTTTTCAAGAATGCGGACGGCGAGGACATAGGGGAAAACCGCCTGGAGCTGAAGGCCGAATGTCTTGAAGAAGAGTTCGGCGAACGCGTCGCACAGCTTGTTGTTCACGCAGCCGAAGATCACCGTGCCACGGGTGAAGTCCCAGATCATGTCATAGGTCCGGGTGACGGGAATGGCCCGTCTCATGAGGCGGTCCCGGACCATCTCCTTTATCTCCCGGCGCGCCGTTCCGGAGAGGAAGGCCCTCTGTTCCTGTTCCCTGATTTTTTCCTCGGCCACACGGCAGTGGTGCTTCAGGGCTGTCCGGGGGATCTTCCGCGTATCGACCCGGAATGACATGGCGATATACGGCTCCTTGAGATATTCCATGCCGTTGAACCGGTTATCGAGGACGTCCATGATATTGACCCAGCCGGCCGAGCGTTCCTGCGGGGAATCTTCATCGAGATTTCGAAACGCGTAGCGGGCGATCCTGCCGGAAAGTTCTTCCATGAAATCCGGCGGAAGCGCGCCGTCGACCCGGTATCGCGTAAAACTTGCAGCGCCGGATATGAGACCCATCCTGCTTATCTCCAATCGGGTGCGGGCGTTATTCACTGAAACGGCGGCGCCCCGTGGACAGGCGCGGCCCGCACCGCACGCCTGTCGTAACCGTAACGGATTCCGCTCAAAGATCCACAGCTTTACCAGACCCGGCATGCGGGTGTCAATGGGCAACCCCCCGGACCCCGGGCAGGCCCTGCGGCGGTAGGGGGAAACCACCCATGCGCCGAATTCTGGAATCCTTCTGCCGAAAAAACCTGCACTTCGGCCGTATTATATGTTAAAAACACCGGTTGTCGAATCATTAAGGAGGAATCGAACGATGCTGAATGTGGACATACCGGGGTTCGGCCCGGTGGCGCTGGCGTACCTGGTATCGGATTTTACCGGGACCGTTTCCGTGGGCGGAAAGCTCCTTCCCGGCGTGAAGGAGGCCCTGAACCGGATCGCGGAATTCCTTGAGATTCATTTTCTGACGGCCGACACCTTTGGCGCGGCGCGCGCGGAACTGGAAGGGGTCGACTGCCGGATTCACATCCTGTCCGGGGAGGCGCACGATGTTCAGAAAGCGGCGTATGTGGACCGGCTGGGGGTGGAAAAGGTGGCGGCGCTGGGAAACGGGAACAACGATCGCCGGATGCTCGAGGCCGCGAAGGTCGGTATCGCCGTGACCGAGGGCGAGGGGTGCGCGGTGGATGCGGTCAGGGCCGCCGATATCGTCGTGAACCGCGCCGTGGACGCCCTCGACCTGCTGCTGGATCCGCGGCGCCTGAAGGCGACCCTGAGATTCTGATCCGGATTTCGCCGCCTGTATGCACCCCGCCCCGGCAGCCGCCCGGACGGGGGCGCTTCCGGGGGGCCGGGCGGAACCCGGCGGGAGGGAACATCGCGATATGATCAAATCCATGAACATCGCCTGGTGGGTGCAGCGCTGGAGCGAACTGCATCCCGACAAGGGCGCGATTATCTTTGAAGGCAGGGAAATCAGCTATCTGGAACTGCACCGGCGGGCCGACCGGACCAGCTGCTGGCTCCAGTCCCTGGGGATCGAAAAAGGCGACCGGGTGGCGGTCATGATGAACAACTGCCCGGAATTCATCGAGATATACCTGGCGTGCTCGCGGCTGGGCGCCATCTTCGTACCCGTCAACTTCCGCCTGGCCGCCCCGGAGCTGGACTATACCCTGAGGAATTGCCGTCCCCGGCTTTTCGTGTTCGGCCGGGAGTACCGGGAGATCGTGGGCGGGCTGGATCTCAGGGCCTGTCTTCCGCCCGTGCTGCCCGCACTGGCGGGCGCCGCTCCGGACGATCCGAATGTCCGTGATTATGCCTCGGAGACGGCGGCCCTGGACGGGCGGCGGCCGTTCCTGACAAAATCCCTGGGGCCGGCGGATCCCGAGGAGCCGCAGGTGATCATGTATACCTCGGGGACCACCGGCCAGCCCAAGGGAGCGGTCCTGTCGCACCGGAAGACCTTTTTCAACTGCCTCAACGCGGATATTTTTTTCAAGCTCCATTTTGATGACGTGATGCTGATCGTCCTGCCCCTGTTCCATTCCGGCGGGCTTTTCATCCAGGCATCCCCCATCCTGTACAAGGGCGCCACCATGGTCATCCAGGGCCGTTTCGATCCCGCCGGGACCCTGCGGAGTATCGAGCGGTACGGTGTCACTAAGTTCCTGGGCGTGCCCACGGTCTTCCGGAGCCTCCTCGGCGAGATGGCGGACCGGACATGGGACCTTTCGTCACTCAAGGTCTGCGCCATCGGGGGTGAAAAAACCACCCCGGAACTCCTCTTGCGGTGCAAGGAGGCCGGGTTTCCCCTTCGGCAGATCATGGGCCAGACCGAGACATCCATCCTCCTCTGGGCGTCGGAGGAGGCCTCGCTCCGGAAGCCCGGGACCGTGGGAAGGCCGGTTTTTCACGCGGAGGTGAGCATCGTAGACCGCAGCGGAAAACCGGTCGGGCCGGGAGAAGTGGGCGAGATCGTGGTGCGGGGTTCCATCATGATGAAGGAATACTGGCAGGACCCGGTGCGGACGGAGGAGACCATCCAGAATGGGTGGCTCCACACGGGGGATCTCGCGTACAGGGACGGAGACGGGTTTTTCTATCTCGTGGACAGGGCCCGGGACATGTACAT
>CAZCVB010000094.1:2992-8572 GCA_964501805.1 uncultured Desulfobacteraceae bacterium
ATCTGCTTCAGAACCGGTGATCCGCCGCGCTCACGGATGCTTCAGCCGGATTCGGGGCGCTTATACGAAGGTATCTCCCTGGAAGCGCTTTTCATAGGCGGCGTAACTCTCCATCAGCCGGTCCCCCAGCATGGCGGCCAGCCGCTGAAAGAAAATCAGGCCGTTGGCGGGATCCTTTTCAACGAGTTTTTTGAAATCCGCCATGTCCAGTTTCCGGGTCAGCGTGGCCGTGACGCACTCCGCCGTTGTGGAGTACAGCGCGCGGCCCACGAAGCTGGACCACCCGAAGGTCTCTCCGGGCCGGCTCACGATGTGGACCACCTGGCCGGTCTCGCCCATTTTCAGGTAGACCCGGCCCTTCAGCAAAAGATAGGCGTGTTTCGCCGGTTCTCCCTTTTTAAACAGGATCTCTCCTTTTTCGTGGGATTCCTTCACGGACATGGCCGTCAGGGCGTCCACAAAATCCCTGCCCACTCCCCGCGTCAGATCTGCCTGCTGGACATACATGGCCTTCCTCCTTTCCTTTTCGGTTGAGTCTATCGGATCCCGGGCGGTTACAGGTCCAGCCGCAACACCTTGGCCCCCCGGATCTTCCGCTCCTTCAGTTCCATCAGGGCACGGTTGGCCTCCTTGAGCGGGTATTCCTGGAATTCGGGCCTGATGGGGATCTCCGCGGCCAGGTCCAGGAATTCACGGATATCCCGGCCGGTGACGTTGGCCACGCTCTTGATCTCCTTTTCGAGCCACAGGTGGGCCGGGTAATCCAGGTCGAGGAGGGCGGCCTTGTCCGCCGCCTCCTTCCGGATGGCGTTGATGACCAGCCTTCCGCCCGGGGCCAGGTTTTTCAGGGCCTCCACCACCGGTTTCCACGCCGGCGTGGTGTCGATCACGGCATGGAGCTTTTCGGGAGATTCATCTTCCGTGTCCCCGGCCCAGGCCGCCCCCAGTTCCATGGCGAACTCCCTTTCGTTCCCGCTCCTGGCAAAGACAAAGACATTGCATCCGGGAAACCGGTGACGGGCCATCTGAAGGACAAGGTGGCCCGATGCGCCGAACCCGGTGAGTCCCAGGTTGCGGCCGTCCGAAAGATTCGCCAGCCTCAGGGAGCGGTATCCCACGGCCCCGGCGCAGAGGAGCGGGGCCGCCTCGGAATCGGAAAACACGTCCGGGATCCTGTGGGCGAAGGTCTCCGGCACAACGGTGTACTCCGCGTACCCGCCGTGCGCGTCCCTGCCCGTGGCCCGGAAGTGTTCGCACAGGTTTTCATTTCCGCCGGCGCACAGGGCGCATGCCCCGCACGCGGAATGGATCCAGCCGATCCCGACCCGGTCGCCGATGTGGAAACGGTGCGTCCCCGGTCCGGTCTTTTCCACTCTTCCCACGATCTCGTGGCCCGGCACCACGGGAAAGCGCGGCGGCGGGGTCCTCCCCTCGATTTCGTCCAGCTCGGTGTGGCAGACGCCGCAGGCCAGGACCTTTACCCGGATCTCCCCGTCTTCCGGTTCCGGGACCGGCATGTCCGCCATCTCCAGCGGATTTTTCTCCTTTTCGAGGTCACAGACATGGTTGAGAACCATTGCTTTCATGGGTCAGTCCTCCTTTCATCGCCGCTTACGGGTGATAATTGAAAGAATTATACCCCTTCAGGCGGCAATAGGGAAGATAATGACGGACTGGATCGCGGAGACACCGCGGCCGTTTCTCCGGCGGCACCTGATTCCGGACAGGGGGATGTCCATCAAAAAAGGGCGCCCCGGAACCGGGCCGCCCTTTTTTGGGATAACGCATCGTCTCGGAGGGATCGGATCACCACCCCCACGTGAGATACTTGTGAATGGAATCGGACGCCTTGCGGCCGGCCCCCATGGCAAGGATGACCGTGGCCTGGCCGGTGACGATATCGCCGCCCGCCCAGACGCCCTTCTTGGACGTCTTGCCGGTTTCCGGGTCCGCGATGATGTAGCCCCACTTGTTGAGCGCTATTCCTTCGGTGGACTGGGTCAGGAGAGGATTGGCGCCGGAGCCCACCGCGATCACCGCCGTGTCGCATTCCAGCTCAAAGTTGGAGTTCTCGACAGGCACCGGCCGGCGACGGCCGGATTCGTCCGGTTCTCCCAGCTCCATCCGGATGCATTCCATCCCGGTGACGCGGCCCTTCTCGTCCCCGATGAAACGGACGGGGGCGGTGAGGAGGTAGAATTCGATGCCCTCTTCCTCGGCATGGTGGATCTCCGCCGAACGGGCCGGCATCTCTTCCCGGGACCGGCGGTAAACGATCCGCACCGTGTCGGCGCCCAGGCGCATGGCGGTCCGGGCGGCGTCCATGGCCACGTTGCCCGCTCCGAACACGGCCACGTTTTTCCCCCGCACGATGGGCGTGTCGTATTCCGGGAACAGGTAGGCCTTCATGAGGTTCGACCGCGTCAGGTACTCGTTGGCCGAATAGATGCCGATGAGATTCTCTCCCGGGATATTGAGGAAGCGCGGCAGTCCCGCCCCCACGCCCACGTAGATGGCGTCATACCCCTGCTCGAAGAGTTCGTCCAGGGACACGGTCCGGCCCACGACGGTGTTGCATTCCAGTTTCACGCCGAGCCGTTCGAGGAAATTCACTTCCGAAAAGACGATCTCCTTCGGGAGCCTGAATTCCGGAATCCCGTAAACGAGGACGCCCCCGGGCTTGTGAAACGCCTCGAACAGGGTCACCTCGTGCCCCTTGAGGATCAGGTCGCCGGCGACGGTCAGCCCCGACGGGCCGGATCCCACAACGGCCACCTTCTTGCCGGTGGGTTCCGCCTTCGGCGGCAGGTCGCCGGAGCCGTGCTCCCGCTCCAGATCGGCTACAAACCGTTCCAGGTTGCCGATGGCCACGGGCTCTCCCTTTTTGCCCACGATACAGTTCCCTTCGCACTGGAGTTCCTGCGGGCAGACCCTTCCACAGACCGCGGGGAGGGCGTTTTTCTCCCATATCTTCCGGACCGCCTGCGTGAAATCGCCTTCTTTCACCAGCCGGATGAAGCCGGGGATGTCAACGGATACCGGGCAACCGTCCATGCAGGACGGCTTTTTGCACTGGAGGCATCTCTCGGCCTCCTTCATGGCCAGTTCCTTGGTATAGCCGAACGGGACTTCTTCAAAGTTGCGTCTCCGCACTTCGGGCTTCTGCTCCGGCATGGGCTGCCGGGGTATTTTCTCTTTTTTCGCTCCTTTTCCTGCCATTGTAACCTCCGTATGCTTTCCGCTGGGATGCGCGTTCAAGCGCCCATGGATGGCCTCGACCCCGCCATCTCCGGTTGTCCGTGAGGCCGCATCCGTCACCCGGCCTTGCACTGACATTCATGTTTGTACCGTTCGTAGGCCACGGCCTCATCCTCGGTATAGGCCTGGAGCCGCTGCATCAGCTCGTCGAAATCCACCTCGTGCCCGTCGAATTCGGGACCGTCCACGCAGGCGAACTGGGTCTTGCCGCCCACGGTGACGCGGCAGCAGCCGCACATGCCGGTGCCGTCCACCATGATGGCGTTGAGGCTGACCAGGGTCTTGACCTTGTATTCTTCCGTGACCTTGCAGACGAACTTCATCATGGGAACCGGTCCGATGCCCACCACCAGTTTGACGTCTTCCTTCTCCAGGATGTCCTTGAGCACGTCGGTAACAAACCCGTGGTGACCGTAGGATCCGTCGTCCGTGCACACGAAAAGCTCGTGGGAGGCCGCTTTCATCTTGTCCTCCAGGATCAGGAGGTCCTTGGTCCTCGCCCCGATGACGGCCTTCACGTTGTTGCCCATTTTTTTCAGGGCCCGGGTAATGGGATGGAGCACCGCGACGCCCGTCCCGCCGCCCACGCAGACCACGTTTCCCACTTTTTCCAGGTGCGTGGGTTTGCCCAATGGGCCGATAACATCCTGGAATTTATCCCCCACCTGAAGCGATTTGAACAGGGCCGTTGATTTTCCCACCACCTGGTAGATGATGGTGATGGTGCCTTTCTTGGTATCCGTGTCCGCCATGGTCAGCGGAATGCGCTCCCCGGTCTCGTTGGCCTTCAGGATGACAAACTGCCCCGGTTTCGCCTTCGCGGCGATAAGGGGGGCGCTGATCTCATTCAGGACGACGGTCCCATCGGCCATCTCCTGACGTTTCAGGATTTCAAACATGATGCACCTCCGATTCGTATAGATGTCAAAATTTCCGAAATTCGTTTACCACAGCGTAGATATGCTGTCAAAAGAAAAGCTTCACAAGCGCCGGACCGTCCGGAATCTCCCTCGCGGGCATCCATGGGTGTCATGCGTCCCGTGGCCGCGGAATCCCGGTACGGGATCCGGGAGCAGGCGGGAACCCGGAACAGGAGAGGCCGGCCGGATGACAGGCGGGACCCCGCGCCGCTACCACCAGGAGACGATCCGGTCGTGCTCGAAAATCATGTCCAGGAACCGGTCGTAATCCACATCTTCCCCGTACAGGGCGAATTCGGTCGCCTCGTTTCCCCGGGAGAGAATTTCCATCAGGACCCTGGTATTGTCGTCGGGCTCTGATTTGAGTACATGCAGAAGTTTCATTCTCCGTGAACCTCCTAAAACGGGACGATCAGATCCATCTCTTTCAATTTTTCGCCGATCTGCTCGATGTCCATGTATTGAAAGCCGTGTTTTTCAGCATTGACCCGGTTATTGGAAAAGTACTGGCATTCCATGTCTTCCAGCCATTCCAGGTTTTCCCTGTACTTTTCCGTCATCTCCACTTCCACGTCCAGGACGAACATGTAGGCGTAAAAATTTTCCACGGCCAGCCCCAGGGTGGAGCGGGATCCCTCCCACAGGTCTTCCTCTCTCCTGATCAAAAAGGCCACGTGCTTGATGTCTTCCATTCCAGACTCCCTTAAAATACCAGGTACCGGTCGGATTCCTCGATCAGGTCCCCGTGCCTGGCCTGGGTTGCATAATCCTTGTCCCCGATCCCCGGAACCGGTTTTTTCAGGCCGTGGCTCTCAAATCCCACGTTGCACAGGGACATCTTGGCCAGGCCCTCCAGTTCTCCGAACCGGGGATCCTGGGTCAACAGCGTCCCCAGGTGGCTGAAAAAGATGGTGACCTCCACGTCACCCCGGTTCCTGGCCGCTCGGCACAGGCGGATCAACTTGTCCAGGTGCCGGTCGGAACTTACGAATATTCCCAGTTTTTTTGCCATGTCCGCTCTCCGCGATGGATTGATCTGTTGTTGCGGCGATGGTTCGGAATCGCTTCGCGCCTCCAAAAAAACGGCCGGGGCATCCGCCCCGGCCGCGCGTATCCGAACTATTTTACCTTGAGATAAAAACGGGTAAACCCGTCGTCGTCCTTGTCTCCGAGATATTCGTGGCCGGCCTTCTTGGCAAAAGCCGGCAGGTCATTGCGGGTGCCGGGATCGGTGCCGAGGATCTCCAGTACCTGGCCCGACTGCATTTTGCCGATGGCCTTTTTGGTCTTGAGGAGAGGCATGGGACAGCTGAGTCCCCTGCAATCCAGTGTTTCATCCGGTTTAATGTCATCCGCCATTTCAAATCCTCCTTGTTTCCGGGTCCGGGCGGAAATGCCGCAC
>CAZCVB010000095.1:0-8571 GCA_964501805.1 uncultured Desulfobacteraceae bacterium
GCGGGGCCGGGCATCAGGGTGAGGCCCGGCCACGCCCTCAATACCCCTCGTTTCTTGACCTTTTTTCCCTTTTCATGTTAGCCTACATGAAATGCGCTCATGAGAGGCACAAAACCGCTCCGCCGCTCTTCCTCATGCGGAATTTCAGAACCTGCCGTCCCGGTTCCCGGCCCCCGCACCCGATAGCACAGGATTCGAGCGTCATTATGAGGCCCTTTCACACTCGACTGTCAACCGCTACGAAAACTACGGCTTTTCACCGTCACAGTCCAGCATAACTCATTTTCAAGCAGGAGGAACAGATATGGGCGATAAAGGAAAAAAAGATAAAGGGAAACGGGAACAGCAGAAAAAGGCCCATCTTAGTCCAAAGGAAAGGCGGAAATTGAAAAAAGGAAAGAAGAAACAAATCCCTGGTGCTGTCCCGGAACCTTAACCGGCGCTCGACAGTGACGGATGAACGTAAATGGAATTATATCCCAAGGTGGTGTCGGGGAGGGGGGGGGTTGCGTTAGCTACGATCAAATCTGACAGTCAGGCGGGAGTACTTTTTAGCAGATGACCCCGGCATCCCGTCTTTTCTGAACCCTTCTGTATTAGCCGGGAAGCAGGCGCCGCTGATACAGGGGAACGGAAAAGAAGGGTTTTCAGGAATAATTACATTTCAAGTTTCACGAGGCGCCTTGCACATTCAATGGCCACATTGTAATCGGCTTTTTTCTCACCTGGCATTGTTGCCCAGCCGTGGTTTTTCACATAATCACCTGTTTTCCAAGATTCCAATCCTTTCAATTGCTTGAGTAGCGCTTGCCTGTTTGGATCCTGCATGAACTGTAAGACACAAATTGGCGCCAGGCGAGCGACAACCGCCTCAGTAGCGGTTTCATGCGCCATCCTCTGGGCAGTACTGCCCTTTACCCATCCACCTACCGTAAACCCAATGATCATCAACAAAATTGCGCCACCAGCAGCACTCCACAAACAAAGTTTAAGCCTTTCCTTCCCGTTCATCTCCGCACCTCCTCTGATTTTAAGGTTTGAAATATGGTCACGTTGACCCTTTCGCTGCTCAGATGAGGATCTGACCGAAAGCTCCAGGGAACCCAAATCTGAGAAGATCGTGCCATTTTTTTTGCGGTTCTATGGAAAAGCGCTTGTACCGTATTCCTTACAACTGTTGATACAGGAAGGTTAAATTCTTGATCTTATCCCGGCAATCGGTGGGAAAACCAAAAAAGCCGGGCACTTAGGTCAGAAGAAATAGTGAAGAAATTTGGCAGGCAAAATCTATAGTTATAATCATACTCCAAAAAGATAGAGATTGGAAACAAAATGATATTATTATTTGCCTGTCCCTTTTTTTCCCGGTCTTTCATACGGCCATCGGATTTCCTCCGCTCGGGCAGGGCAGGGGCGGGGTCCCCGGTTCAAACCTATTTTCCTGCCGTCTGAAGGAGCAGGCTCTCCTGTTCATCTTTATATTTTGCTTTTATGGCCAGCACCTCATCCTCCACGGCGAAGAAGGCGTCCACCACGTCCGGGTCGAAATGACTCCCTCGGCCCTCTCTTATGATGCCGTATGATTTCTCCAGCGAGAAGGCCGCCTTGTAAGGCCGCTTGGACGTGAGGGCGTCAAATACGTCTCCAATGGCCACGATGCGGCCGGCCAGAGGGATCTCCTTCCCCTTCAGCCCTTTCGGATACCCGCTGCCGTCCCATTTCTCGTGGTGGGTCCTGGCGATGACCTCCGCCAGGCCTATGAACCCGGCCGCGGCCCCCGCCAGGATGCGCCCCCCGATGGCGGCATGCTCCTTCATGATCTCACACTCATCCGGGGTCAACCTTCCGGGTTTGAGAAGAATCCGGTCCGGGATCCCGATCTTGCCCACGTCGTGCATGGGCGCGGAATAGAGGATGGAATCCACGACCCTGTCGTTCAGGCCCATCCTGCGGGCCACCGCGGCCGAGTAGTTGCTCATGCGCAGGATATGGGCCCCCGTATCCTCATCCTTGTATTCGGCCGCCCTGGAGAGACGGTGGATGGTATCCAGGGAGGCCCCTTTTATTTTTTCAAGGGCCCGTCTCAGTTGCCCGGTCCTCCTGGAAACCTCCGTCTCCAGCGCTTCCTGGTAATTCCGCATGTGATCGTAGTAGGCCTTGACCTTGAGGGAGGATTGCACCCTGGCCCTTAATTCGACCGTATCAACGGGCTTGGTCAGAAAATCGTCGGCCCCCGCATCGAGCGCGCGGACACGGGCCTCCACCTCCTTTAGCGATGTGACCATGACAATGGGAATGATCCGGGTTTCCTCGTCCTCCTTCAACCTTTTTGCCACCTCGAAACCGTCCATCCCGGGCATCATAACATCCAGCAGGATCACATCGGGACGGGATTCCGGCACCTGCCGGAGCGCCTCTTCTCCGTTTTTTGCCAAAACCACATCGCAGCCTAACGGAAGCAACAGGGCCTCCATCAGGCGCAGGTTCCGTTCTTCGTCGTCCACCACCATGATTCTGGGTTTTTTTCCCATGATGTCTTTTCTCCCTCCCATGTTTCGGGCCCATGGGGGTGTCGGCCCGCAGCGGTTCATCCGGCCTGCCGGCCAGGTTTCCACCATATCCCGGGCCGGTCGTAGCCCGGACCCTACGTGATCAATTCAAAAACCTCCACCGGTTCCTTCAATCCCTTCAGCGCAACTTTTCCGATGGATGCGTACGGCGTCTCGCCCGGCGCGATGAGCCTCTCCCTATTCTCCGTGAAAAGGACCTGGAACTTGGTCGCACGCCCGCAGATCCTTGCCGCCACGTTCACGGTATTTCCCACCACCGTGTAGTCCTTAAACGTCTCCGAACCGATACTGCCCACGTACACGGGCCCGGTGTTGATCCCGATCCCCACCCCGATCCATTCGGCCGCCTGGCAGTCCTTGGAGGCGCAAAGGCTTTCGATAATACCCCGCCCGCACCGATGGACAACAGGACCAGTTGCCATATCCGGTTCTCAATCCGGTTGATATCCGGAGTCGTCATCTCGATCTGCCCCTTTGGGCGCAGTTCCTCTTCCCGATCCGGTGAGGTGTCCCCTATAGATACCTCGAAATCCACTCCAAAAATTCCCGGGTATCAAAGGGTTTGCAAATGTAGCCGTCACATCCGGTCGCCCGGATCTTTTCCTTCTCCTCATCCATGGCGTAAGAGGTTACCGCGAGAATAGGGATATCCCGGGTGCCCGGGTCGGCCTTCAGGATCCTGATGGCCTCCATCCCGTCCATGACCGGCATCTGGATGTCCATCAGGATCAGGTCGGGCCTTTGGGCCCTTGCCGTCTCAACGCCCTCCTTCCCGTTGCCCGCCTCAAGGACCTCGAATCCCTTGAGACTGAGCAGGTCCCGAAACAACCGCCGGTTTCGTTCATCATCTTCCACGATCAAAGCCGTCTTTTTCATGGCACGCGTCTCCACAATACCTGACAATCGCCGGGGTCATGTCTCAACCCCCGGCCCTCAAAAGCCCCGCAGTTCCAGCTCCCCGAGCGGGCTCATATTCATACTGCCTCCCCTGTCCGAACCTTCTCCAGCAATTCCTGCACCGACTTACCGTCTTCCGGGAAAGCGGCAAGGGAAAAGGAGATCTTTTCTCCTGCACGCACCCGCCTCAGCCGCTCCACGAATCGCTCGCAGACAATCCCCGCCCTTTTGTGATCCGTCTCCTGGAGGACCAGGCAGATATAACCGTCCCGATCCGTTACCAGAAAATCGTATACCCTGACCTCACGCTCCAATATCTCCTCGATTTCCGGGTCCTCCTCTTTCAGCCGTTCCATGCGCATGTGGAAACGGGCCAGGGTGAAAGGCCGTTTATGCCGCCTGGACAGATCCAGTGCCCTGTTCAGATGGATCAGGAAGACATCTTCGGGTTCCATCCCTTTCCTCGGCCTCTTCCGGACGGCCTCGTCTTTATCCGCCTTTGGGAGGAACACGGGCAGTACAAAACTGAAAACGCTCCCCTTGCCTTCCCCCTCGCTCTCCACCCATAACCGGCCCCCGTGCATCTCCACCAGTTTTTTCGTGAGCGGTAGCCCCAGGCCCGTGCCGGGGCTCTTGTCTTTCATCCCGCTTTGCACCTGGTAGAACTCCTCGAAGATCCTGTCCCTCTCCCCGGGGGCGATCCCGATACCGCTGTCCGCCACGCTTATAACGACGGACCCCGGCTCGTCTCTCGTCCCTCGTTCCCTGTCCCTCGTCAAATCCGCTGTGACGCGAATGCGCCCGCCATCCGGGGTAAATTTCACCGCGTTGGACAGGAGGTTGAACATCACCTGCTTGAGACTCCGCTCATCTCCCGGGATTTCCAGATCCTCCACCTCCCCGGCTACCCGGACCTCCAGGTCGATCCCGTGTCTGTGGGCCTTCTCCATGATCATTACCCGGCTTCCGGCCACCAGGTCCGCGATCCTCACCGGCGAGATGTCCAGTTCCATCTTCCCGGCCTCCACCTTGGAGAGGTCCAGTATGTCGTTGATCAGGGAGAGGAGATGCCTGCCGCTCTCCAGGATGTCGTTGACGTACAGGGCCTGCTTTTCATTGAGTTCACCAAAGTAGCGGTCCCGCAGGACCTCGGAAAAACCGATAACGGCATTGAGCGGGGTGCGAAGTTCGTGGCTCATACTTGCCAGGAAATCCGACTTGGCCCGGCTGGCGGCCTCCGCAGATTCCTTGGCCTCGGCCAGATCCGCGGTGCGCTCCCGCACCCGGCGCTCCAGGTCCGCGGCGTGGCGCTCCAGATCCGAGTAGAGCTGCGCGTTTACCAGCTCGGCCGCGTCGTGGTAGGCCAGGGTCTGGAAGAGCTGGATGCGCTCGTCGGTGAAAAAGCCCGGCTCATCGCTGTACACGTTCAGGCTGCCGAAGGTCCGGCCGCGGCTGACCAGGGGGAACGCGGCCGAGCAGACCAGGCCTTCGGCGAGCGCGGCTTCGCGCCAGGGGCCGAAGCCGGGGGCCGTCGCCGTATCCGGAACGATCTGCGGCTCGCCGGTTCGGATCGCCTCGCCCGTTGGGCCGCGGCCTTCCGGCGTGTCGTCCCATCGCACGGTAATGCGCCGCGGGTAGGTCACATCTTCAGGATACCAGGCCATCACCTCCACATTCCCGTCCGGCAGGGATCGGGCGATGCAGGCGAACCTGGCGCGGAGCAGGTCCACGCAGTTACGCACGATGTTGTGCGCCGCCTCATCCACGCTCCCGGATTCTGCGAGGCGTTGAGCGCCCTGGTACAGCGCGGCCACCGTCTCGGCCCGGCGTTTTAGGCCCTCCTCCGCCTGAACACGGAGGGTCACGTCCCGGGCCACGGCGTGAAATCCCGTGAACCGCCCAGTGTCATCGTATTCGGGCCGCAGCCGATGCTCCACGAATACCCACCGGCCGTCCCGGTGCTGCATGCGCACCACGTGCGGCTCGTCGAAATCGGCCTCGCCGCGCAGAAGCGCCTCAAACCGCGGCCGGTCTTCGGGATGCACGGTGCGCGTCAGGGCGTCCGGCTCCGCGTATGTCTCGTCGGGGCCATAGCCCAGCATGGTCCGGAGCGCCGGGTTCACGTACGTCAGGTGCGGCTTCGGCGTCAGGGTTACTTCGTAGATCACGTCCGGCGCGTTCTCGGTCACGTGGCGGTATTGCGCGAGGGAGGCCTCCAGCTCTTCTGCCAGCCGGGCGTTCTCGACGGCGATGGCCGCCTGCCCGGCCAGGGTCGTGAAAAATTCGACGGCTTCCGGCACAAACTCGCGCTTATGCGTGGTAAAAAGGTGCAACAGGCCGATGACTTCGTCCCGCGCGACCATGGGCACGGCCAGGTAGGAGACCAGAGCGTGACGCAGGATGTCCTCCATGCGGAGCTTCAACCGTTCGTCACGCGCCAGGTCGCCGATGATCACCGTCTGTCTGCGGTCGACCAGTTCCGCCAGCAGGTCCTCGGCCAGGTCGAAGCACTTTTCATGAATCACCGTGCCGTTGGGCAGGCGCATCTCAAAGACCGACATGCGGCCCGGCTCGTGGAACAGGCTCAGGGCCACGGCTTCCGCGCCCAGTTCTTTCGGGATACTGTCCAGCACAATCCGGACAATCTTTTCGACCGACTGGCGGCCGATAATCGCGGAGTCGATCCGGCGCAGGACATGGAGCCGCTCAAACCGCGCCTGCGCCTGGCGGTACATCTGCGCATGGGCGATGGCAAGGCCCAACTGATCCGAGATGGCGGCCAGACCCTCGAACCTGGCCCGGGTGATGTCCCCTTCCCGTTTGCCGGCCAGCACCAGCGCGCCGATAATCGCGCGCACGCCCTTCTCGTCGGGCGCATCCAGGGGCCAAATCGCGCGGGTCCGAATCCCCTCCTCCTTTTCGAAATCCTCCAGACGCGGAGGCCGGCCGCCGGGCCCGGGCGCCAGGCCCGGCTGTTTCAGGTATTCCGGATCGGCGTTCTGCAGGAAGCGGCTGACCCGCGACAGGAACTTTTCCGACACGCCGCGCCAGGCGGGCAACGTCGGGCCGGGGCCATCCATCAGCACGATGCCGCCGATCTCTACCCCAACCAGTGCGAGCATTTCGTCCAGTATTCGATCCAGACGCTTCTCCAGGTCGAAGGTCTCGAAGATGCTGCGGATGATACGCGCATGGGCCCTCAGTTGTCTCTCGCCGGCCGCCTGCGCTTCCCGGGCTTGCGTCAGTTCCGTGATGTCGTGCAGCGACACGATGTGTACCGACTCCCCGGACCACACGCCCTCGGAGACGAGTATTTCGGCTTGGCCGACGGCAAGATTCGGCCGCACGATGTCGATGACCGCTTTGCCCCGGCCGCCGGCCAGGGGGGTGCCGAAGGGCCGGCCCACCAGCTCGGCCGCGTTGCGGCCCAACGTGCGCTCGGCCGCCGGGTTGAGGAACAGAATACGGCCGTCCCGGCTCACGACCACGACGGCAGATTCGGTATCGCGCAGCACGGCGGACAGGTTGCCTTGCCGTCGGTGAAGTTCAGTCAAATTGTTTTTCCTTTCCGGAGACGAGGGGTTGCGGGTTTCCTCAGGCATATGTTCGTCCCCCTATGCCGACATGGAGTTTAAGTTGCCGGGACCAGCCCTTTCAGGGTGGTAACCCTATGATTTAAGTACCTGAATTTTGCACCAAATCTTCATCTCAAATTCTCTTAATCCGAAGTGATCAATCTTATTCAGCGGATTATTCCCCACATAGGCAAACAGATCAATACCCCCAGCCAACCCAATGGGATCCGGCGTGAGGTATCTCCCCGTCCCAGGATCATAATACCTGTGGTAATTGTAATGCAACCCGGTTTCATCATCATAATACTGTCCCGGGAACCGGAGGTTGTTCTCCACTCCGGAATGGGGGTTCACCCCGGCCTCTCCGAAGGGACGGTATTCCCCTTCCCAGATCACCGTGTTTGCCCCGTCCGTCATCATCTGCGGCGTGCCTAAACGGTCGTTCAGGTACCAGTATATAGAAAAGGGGACAGGCGCTTTATTTGATTATCACCCGCCAGGCGCGGGAACACGCCGGATGATACTGGCAATGCCATGTGGTTTATGATAATTTCTTGAACACCGCCCTGCCCGAGGGGAAGGGATTGCCATGCTGAGATAACAGACTGCATGCCGGATCACCGCATGCCTCATCCAGGAGCCAGAAAAAAATGGAACCGCCTCCCCGGGATACGGGGCCGCACAGATTCCGGATGGATGGATGGATCAGTTGCGCGCCCTTTGAAAAACTGCTCCACATGGAAATTGTCACGGCCGCCGGGGGCCGGGCGACCCTGAGGATGCCGTTTCTCTTCGATTTCGCCCAGGGCGCCGGCCTGATGCACGGCGGGGCACTGGTCGGCCTGGCGGACACCGCCGTTGCCATGGCCATCAAGAGCCTGGTTCCCCCCGGCACCCATTTCGCCACCACCTCCCTTGAAGCCAGGTATCTCCATCCCGTAAAAAAAGGGATGGTCACGGCGCAGGCGCACGTCCGGGAAACGGACGGCCCGATCCTGAAGGGCCGGGCGACCCTTTATGACGAACAGGACCGGGCCGTGATGCAGTTCGATTCGACTTTCAAGATCGCCCGGGATTCGAAGATCAGAAATGTCACCTGAAAGCCGCCGGGAAACCGGGATCAGGGTCACGCCGTCCATCGCCATTGACGAGCGGGAGATCGATGAGACCTTTGTCCGGGCCTCCGGGCCCGGCGGGCAGAACGTGAACAAGGTCTCAACCGCGGTTCACCTCCGTTTCCATGTGGAACGGTCTCCTTCCCTTTCCGAAGCAGTCAAACGGCGCCTGAGGCAAACAGCGGGAAAGCGGATAACCGCCGAGGGGGTCCTGGTGATCAAAGCGGAACGCTTCCGCTCCCGGGAAAGGAACCGTCAGGATGCGAGGGAACGACTCATCGCGTTGATCCGGGCCGCAGCCGTATCTCCCGGAAAGCGGGTGAAAACCCGGCCCACGGCCGCGTCGAGAGCACGCAGGCTGACGGAGAAACGGCGCCGGAGCCGGATCAAGGAGATGCGGAAAGGCCCTTCAAC
>CAZCVB010000096.1:0-8563 GCA_964501805.1 uncultured Desulfobacteraceae bacterium
TGTTAAGAAAAAACTGCTCATAGGATCAGGCGGAATACCCTTAGAAGAATTCCTTAGCTCGTTTCCATCCATAAATGGCTATTTTTCATAATCTCAGCGTCAATCTGCGGGATCACTTGTGCGGCGTACTACAGTGCGCCTCCGCGTAATCCCTTGATTTCCTTGACCTTATAAATCCCGCCTCTGGCGGGACTGAATTGGAAACTCGCCAGTGCCCAAAATCTATTTGTGGATGGGCACTAGCTCACCTGTGGAGCACTGGCTTGTATCGTAGATGGATAAAGCCTCGTTGTATCGACGGTAGCATCGATGGAGCTGTTGAAAAGTGTATTGAGGAGGTTGCCCGGTATGCTAAGCAGAATTTGCGCTGAACACTTCCCCCTGTGTAATATGGAATGGCTCTATGCCGTTGACCATCAACAGTCCGGGAAAACGGATTCTTTTTTTCGTCCCCTGTTCATCACATGGCGCCATGGATCCGCGAGCCCTTAAGGCTCATTTCTTTTTGGGAGAGGTGGTTCTTAAGTTCATTGAACAGTTTTCTTTTAACCATTGTGCCGTTTTAATACGAGAATTTAGAAAATCAAAGTTCGAATTACTCGCAAAGTATCGATTTTTTCTCCTCTTTTTTACTCGCCGCGGTGGGACCCGTTTATGTCGTAAAGCGGATACCGGTATGTCTCTCCCCGGTAGTTCCGGATGACCAGGACGTCCCGTCCCTTTTCCACCACGTACTCCGGTAGCAGGGGGACCTTCCCTCCTCCGCCCGGCAGGTCCACCGCGAAATGGGGGACGCAGAGTCCCGAGGTATGGCCCTGGAGCCGGGCCATGATGTGGAGTCCCCGTTCCAGCGGCGTCCAGAAATGGGCGGTCCCCCGGGCGTGGTCCGCCTGGAAGAGATAATAGGGCCGGACCCGGATGGTCAGGAGCCGCTGCATCAGCTCCTTCAAGGTCTCTGGATCGTCATTCACGCCCCTGAGCAGGACGGTCTGGCATCCTACCGGGATCCCGGCGTCGGCCAGTCTCCGGCAGGCGAGGGACGCCTCGGGCGTGATCTCGCGGGGATGGTTGAAGTGGGTGTTGAGATACAGGGGGTGAAACCGGCGCAGCAGGTTCACCAGTTGCGGCGTGATCCGCTGCGGCAGGGTGCAGGGAACCCGGCTGCCGATGCGGATGATCTCCACGTGGGGCATGGCGCGGAGCCGCGCCAGGATCTCCCCGAGCCGACGGTTCCCCAGGAGCAGGGGGTCGCCGCCCGACAGGAGCACGTCCCTGATTTCCCGGTGGTCCTCGATGTACGCGAGACCTTCCCGGACGGACGCCGCCGTGACCATGGACGGGCGTCCCACCTTCCGCTTTCGGTTGCAGAAGCGGCAATAGACCGCGCACCGGGAGGAGACCAGGAACAGGGCGCGGTCCGGGTACCGGTGGGTCAGCCCGGGGACCGGGGAGGATCCCTCTTCATCCAGGGGGTCCTTGAGACCCCGGGTGTCGGTCAGCTCCCGCGTATCCGGCACGCACTGCCGGTAGATGGGGTCTCCTTTTCTCCGGATCAGCCCCAGGTAATAGGGATTGATGCGCATGGGAAACCGCGCGGTCACTTGCTCCAGCGTTTCGCCTCCCAAAAGACGGGGCGGCAGGGATGCGGGAGAGGTGATGCTCTGCCCGAGGATCCGTTTCCATGACGGCGTCTTCAAACCGCCGGTGGTGTGGCTGGCCAAGGATATCTCCGATCCGAACGGATGATCATGATGTCGTTCCGGTAATGGGAACGGGAAGAACCAACATAAAAGAGCGCGGCCCGTTTTTCAAGGCGAGACCTTTGCAAAACGCCCCCTTTTGCCCGATTTCGGCGTCAGCCTCAAATTTCAATCTGCCTGAGGCGGATAAATCCTCAAAATACGTTAGTGTATTCCTGCGGTTGAAATTTTCGTCTTCCTTGAACTTGACCAAAATTGAGCATTTTTCAAAGGTCTCAGGGCGGGAGCGGTCAGGGGGTGACCTTTACGCCTTCGGAGAGCTTCCGGCCGGCGGCCGGGCCGCAGTTGAAAAGGAGGTCGAACGCGGAGAGGTTGGGGATGAAGGGGCCCCATAGCTGGGGATAGACCGGCGGCCGAAGGGTCAGGTACCGGAGCGCGACCCCCTGTTTGTGAAAGGCCGCCCGGTCCAGGTATTTCCCCGCGCTCTTCCGGACCAGGAACCCGGACGCGCCCAGCCGCCTGCAGATCTCCACCGAAAGCCGGGGCTCTTTTTCCTCGATCCCCAGTTCCGAGAGAAGCCGGATCTCGGCGGTAATCCCGAGGTGCCCGGCAAGATACCGGATGATTTCCACGTTGATGTCCACGAGCCGCTCCCCGGGCCGCGTGAAAAGGGTCTCGAGAACGCCCCGGTGTTCTTCAAAAAACGGGGCGTTCCGGTAGGCGGTCATGAGTCCGGAGAGATGTTTGCGCGCCCAGCGTCCCTCGCGGCAGACCCGGACCCGGTCGATCTTCTGGAGGCCCAGGCCCTTTTTCCATACCGGGAGGGTGATCCACAGGGTCCCCTGGTCGTTCTTGAAGCGGTTCCGGGTCAGCCACGTGGTTCCCCGGGGAAACTGGACCGTGTCCAGCAGGACCAGGATGTCGGATCGGAGGGCCTTGCTGAAAAAGCCCGGATAGGGCGCGAAATACGGCTGGCAGGCGGATACGATCATGGGTATGGGTGCCTCGGGTCCCGAAAAGACGTTTTTTCCTTTATACCACACCCGCGCCTTCCGGATCAATTCGGGCCCGGCCCGCCTGTGCCCGGGTTCTTTTTTCCGGCCCGGAAAAGCCCTTTCTGCGTTGATTAAAGGCGGCGGACGTCGCATAATAAAACCTGAATCGCTCAGTTCAGATGAGAAGTATCCTTTTTATCCCTGTTCCGCAGGATCCGCCGGTCCGGGGATGGCGTCGACCTTTTGAAAACGGAAGGCTCATGGATAAAACCCCTTTGAACATACTGCTGGTCGCCTCCGAGGCGGCGCCGCTGGCCAAGACCGGGGGCCTGGCGGACGTGGCCGGAAGCCTTGCCGTGGCCCTGAGCAGACTGGGGTGCCGCGTGACGGTGATGCTCCCGGCCTACCGGGAGGCGATGGATCGCCTCGGTCCGCATCGCCTCACGCTCAGGGGCCTGCCCGTGCCCATGGGGCCGGACCGCCTCGCGGCGGACGTCCTTGTGGGCGGGCTTGCGCCGGGGGTGCCCGTCTGCCTGGTCCGGCATGATCCGTTTTTTGACCGGGACGGCCTTTACGGTGACGCCCGGGGCGACTACCCGGACAACGCGGAGCGGTTTATCTTTTTTTCCAGGTGCGTCCCCGAGGTCTGCCGGGCCTCGGGCCTCGAGCCGGACGTCATCCTGGCCAACGACTGGCAGACCGGCCTGGTCATGGCCCTCCTGTCCCTGGGGACCCTGCCGCGCACGGCCGGGGTCTTTACCATCCACAACATGGGGTACGCGGGGCGGGTCCCCATGGAAAAGAGGTCCGTCATCGACCTGCCGGAGTCCTTCTATACCATGGAGGGCCTGGAGTTTTACGGCAGTCTGAGCCTCCTCAAGGCGGGCATCGTCTATGCCGACGCGGTAACCACGGTCAGTCCCGCCTACGCCGCCGAGATCCAGACCCCGGAGCACGGGGCCGGCCTTGACGGACTGATGCGGTCGGTGAAGGATCGCCTCTACGGGATCCTGAACGGCGTGGATTACGGCGAGTGGGACCCGTCCGCGGACCCGTATCTCCCGGCGCGGTATTCGATCCGGGACCTCTCCGGAAAGGGAGCGTGCAAGCGGGCGCTCCTTCGCGAGATGGGGCTGCCCGCCGGGCGTCCGGAACGGCCCCTGGCCGGCATGGTCACCCGCCTGGCGGAACAGAAGGGATGCCGCCTGGTACTGGACGCCGCGGGGAGGCTTTTTTCCATGGGGCTCGACCTGGTGATCCTGGGGGAAGGGGAGGCGCGGTACCACGAGGCCTTTTCCCGGCTCCGGGACCGGTATCCTGGCGATCCGGTTCGGCTTTGATCCGGCCCTGGCGCACCGGATCATCGCCGGCTGCGACATGTTCCTGATGCCCTCGCTGTACGAGCCCTGCGGCCTGACCCAGATGTACAGCCTCCGGTACGGCACCCTTCCCGTGGTGCGGGCCGTGGGCGGGCTCCGGGACACGGTCGTGGATCCGGACGACGGCAAAGGCGTGGGAACGGGATTCCGGTTCGAGCGGTTTGAAGCGGACGGGCTGGCGGGCGCGGTCCGCCGGGCCGCGGCCGTTTTCCGGGACCGCGCCGCATGGTCGGCCATGATGCGTGCGGCCATGTCACAGGATTTTTCATGGGAACGTTCCGCCGGGGCCTACCTGGACGTTTTCAGGCGGGCCGTGGCGGCCCGGCGGAGGACCGGACGGGCATGAAAAAATACCTCTGCATCCACGGCCACTTCTATCAGCCGCCCCGTGAAAATCCGTGGCTGGACGAGATAGAAAAGGAGGCCTCCGCCGCGCCGTATCATGACTGGAACGAGCGCGTGACCCGGGAGTGTTACGGTCCCAACGCGTGCGCCCGGATTTACGGCCGGGACGACCGGATCCTGGCGCTGGTGAACAATTACGAATACATGAGTTTCAATTTTGGGCCCACCCTCCTCTCCTGGCTGGAGCGGCGGTGTCCCCGGACCTACGGACGGATCCTGGCCGCCGACCAAAAGAGCCGGTCCCGGTTCGGGGGGCATGGAAGCGCGCTGGCCCAGGTCTATAACCATATCATCATGCCGCTGGCCTCCCGGCGGGACCGGCTGACCCAGATCCGCTGGGGCCTGGCCGATTTCCGGCGCCGTTTCGGGCGCGCGGCCGAGGGGATGTGGCTGGCGGAAACCGCCGTGGATACCGGGACCCTGGAACTCCTGGCCGCGGAAGGCGTGAAGTTCACCATCCTTTCGCCCGGGCAGGCCCGGTCGGTGCGGCCCCTGGCGCGGGACGGGGAATCCCCGGCGTGGGAGGACGTACCGGACGGCGGTATCGACACGACCCGTCCCTACCGGGTTCGCCTCGGCCCGGGAAAAGGCTTCATCGACGTCTTCTTCTATCACGGCCCGTTGTCCCGGGCCGTGGCCTTTGAACGGATCCTGGCCTCCGGGAGCGACCTCCTGGGCCGTATCGAACAGGCGTTTCCGGAACCTGGAGACGGCGTGAGCCTGGTGAACCTGGCCACGGACGGGGAATCCTACGGGCACCATTTCAAGTTCGGGGACCTGGCCCTGGCATGGCTGTTTCGCCGCCTGGAAGCGGACGGCGGCATCGAGCTCATCAATTACGGTTATTTCCTGGAACGGTTCCCTCCCCGACACGAAGTCCGGATCGTGGAGAAGAGTTCGTGGAGCTGCGCCCACGGCGTGGAGCGGTGGCGGTCGGACTGCGGGTGCAGCGTCTCGCGGAACCCGGCGTGGAACCAGGCGTGGCGCGCGCCCCTGCGGCAGGGGCTCGACTGGCTGGCCGGAGAGCTGTCCGCGGTCTTCGAGGACGCGGGCGGCGCCCTCCTCAGGGATCCGTGGGCGGCGAGGGACGACTATATCCGGGTGATCCTGGATCCTTCGGACCGGCAAAAGGACCTGTTCCTGGACCGCCACCGGATCGGCCCGCCCGGGGAAAAGGCCCGGACCGACGCCCTGCGGCTCCTGGAATCCCAGCGCATGGCCCTGTACATGTTCACCAGTTGCGGCTGGTTCTTTGACGATATCTCGGGGCTGGAATCCACCCAGATCCTCAAGTACGCGGCCCGCGCCGTCGATCTGGCCCGGCCGTGGGCCGCGAAAGACCTGGAGGCCGGCCTGCTCGATTTCCTGGAGGAGGCGCGGAGCAACGATCCCGACATGGGCACCGGGCGGCGGATCTACCGGACGCGGGTGATGCCCTCGAGGATGGACCCTTCCCGCGCCGCGGCCCACCAGGCGCTTGCCGGCTGGATCGCGGGATCCGGGAAGGGGGTGCCCGGATCTTCCCTGCGGGTCGAGACCGGGCCCGGGGTCCGGATCGGGACCCGGGATTTCTCGGGGGTCCTGGGCACGGCCGCGGTGCAGGACACCCGCACCGGGGCCGGCGCGTCCCGGGTCTTTCTCGTCCTTCAATCGCAATGGCCCCGGGTCTCCTGCCGGGTGGGGAAGGCCCCGGAGGACCTGGACCTGTTCCGGCTGGCCCGGGCCGTCCGGCGGGAACTGGCCGCATCGGGACCGGAGGCGGCGGCCGCGGCCTTTTCCCGGCGCGTGAGGGGTGTGAAACGCTACGACGTGGCGGATCTCACCGCGGATACCCGGGACGCCCTGGTCCGCCGTGCGGCCGGGGACCTGATGGACCGGATCGGGGATCTGCTTCAAAACGACCGTTCCGTTGCCGGGATGACGGCGCTCCTGGAAAAGACCGGCATGGATCTTCCCGGGATGCTGGAAGACCTTTTCCGTGTCCATGCCACGGTGCGGCTCTCGGCCCTCATCTCCTCTGACCGGGGGGGAGCGGCCGCAGACCGGGAGGAACTGCGGGACCTGTTCCGGCGATACGCGGCCCTGGGGATCCCGTTTCGGCGGGAGACCCTTTCGCGGGCGGCCCGGGACGCGCTCCTGCGGTCCATGGAACGGCTGGGGGAATCGCCGGGAAAGGCGGCGCTGGAGGATATGATCCGGCTGCTGGACCTGGCCGGGGAATTCCGCCTGGAACCGGACCTGTGGGAATGCCGCAACCGGTATGATGAATTGCGCGGGGACGGGGAGTTCACGGCGCGGCTCGGTCCCGGCCTTCTGGAACGGTTCCGCCGCCTGGGGGAACGCCTCGGGTTTCTCATCGTCCCGGGTCCCGGGACCTGATACGGATGCGCCGGCGCTGTTTCCCGGCCGGACCGGTTACTCGAAGGAAACACAAGGGGAAGACATGGATCTTGTCATGGTGATTCACTGCCACCAGCCGGTGGGAAATTTCGATCATGTGTTCGAAAGGGCCCACGACCGGTGTTATGGCCCGCTCCTGGATCTCCTCTACGCCCATCCGGGCGTGAGGGTGGGTCTTCATTTTTCCGGGCCCCTGCTGGAATGGCTGGAGAAAAACCGTCCCCGCACCCTGGACCGGATGGCGGACATGGTGGCCCGCGCGCAGGTGGAGCCCCTTTCCGGCGGGTTTTTCGAGCCCCTGCTGGCCGCCATCCCGGCAAGGGACGCCGAGGGCCAGGTGCGGATGATGAACCGGTTCCTGGAGAAGCGTTTCGGCCGAAGACCCACAGGGTTCTGGCTGACGGAGCGGGTGTGGGACCCTGGGCTTCCGCGGGTCCTCTCCGGCACCGGGCTCGATTACACGGTGGTGGACGACACCCATTTCTATTACGCGGGGCTCAGGCCCGGGGAGATCTACGGCCCTTACATCACCGAAAAGGAGGGGAAGACCCTGAGGCTCCTCGCCACGCCCATGATCCTCCGGTACCTGATTCCTTTCCGTCCCGTGGAAACGGTCATGGATCACCTGCGGGCCATGGAAGAGAGGGGACAGCGGGTGGCCGTTTACGGCGATGACGGCGAAAAGTTCGGCATGTGGCCGGGGACCTATGAATGGGTGGTGGAGAAGGGCTGGCTGGAGCGGTTTTTCACCGCCATCACCGAGAACGGGGAATGGCTTCATACCGTTCCCCCCGGGGAATACGTGGCGGAAAACCCGCCGCTGGGCCGGATCTATCTTCCCCAGGCCTCTTACGAAGAGATGACCCAGTGGGCCCTGCCGCCGGAGCGGTGCGGGGTCCTCGAGGAGATCGTCCGGACCCTCAAGGAGGAGGGCCGGTGGGACCGGTGGCGGCCGTTCGTCCGGGGGGGCGTCTGGGACAATTTCCTGGTCCGGTACGACGAGGCCAACCGCATGCACAAGAAGATGATCTTTTTGAGCGAACGGGCGGGAGAGGATGAAACGGCCCGGGAGTTCCTGTGGCGGGGCCAGTGCAACTGCGCGTACTGGCACGGGGTCTTCGGCGGGCTGTACCTGGGGCACCTGAGGCGGGCGGTGCATGAAAACCTGCTCCGTGCCCAGGCCCGCCTGACGGGTCCCGGGGAGAGGGTCCCCCGCCTGACGCGAACGGACGTGGACCGGGACGGTTTCGAGGAGATCCTGATCCGGACCTCCCGGCTGGGACTCGGCCTTCAGCCGGCCCGCGGTGGCGGCCTGTTCGAGGTCTCGTATCTTCCCCGGTTCCTGAACCTGGCCGATACCCTCACCCGGAGGCCCGAGGCCTATCACGCCCGCATCCGGGAAGGCGGGGCGGACCAGGGCGCCCAGGGAGACGGCATCCCGTCCATCCATGACGTGGAGGGGGCCGGGGACGGCGGCCTGAGGGAGGCGCTCATCTACGACGCCTATCCCCGGACCTCTCTTCTGGACCACTTTCTCGCGCCCGAGGCCGCGCCGGGCGGGTACGCGGCCAGTGATTTCGCCGAGACGGGCGATTTTGTGCAGGGGACCTACCACGTGGAACAGGCACAGGTCGCCGGGGAAGCGGCCCGGGTGGTGATGACCCGGGACGGCCGCGCGGGTCCG
>CAZCVB010000097.1:0-8484 GCA_964501805.1 uncultured Desulfobacteraceae bacterium
ACCTTTGCAAGCCATCGGCATGAGCGTTTAAAAACAACACCCGACTCCTTCGGCCCTTGCACGGAGACCGTTGAGAAAAGCTGTTGCAGTCATCGGCCGGGGACTTATTCAGGAAGCTCCCGGGTACTCCCTTATGTGGCATAAAGGGCGGGGGAGGGGGATGTTGCCGAAACGGCCTTTTTCGGCTTTGGTAGACTGTAATAAAATGATTTTGGCAAGGCCAGAGGGAGAAATCTGCGGAGGCGTACCACCTGTACGCCGCACAAAGAATTTCGACCGATAACACAGCCCAGAATCATTTTATTACAGTCTATGAGGTATGGACGCTGAAGGGCCGAAACCGGCAGTGAGAGCGGAGCCATGGACGGCGAAGCGAACGTGAGTGGCGGGAACATGCCGCTACCCCGCCCGGAAAAAATCCGTGGTTTCCGGACAATGAGAGACGGCCGGGTTTTCCGGACGCGACTTACCGGGAGGGCGCCGTTATTTCAGGGGGTTGGGGTTGGGGGATGCCCTGGCCCCGGCGCGAAGCGGCGGGGAACAGGGAGGGGGCAGATTTCCCCCGGCCGCAACCCCTTGAAATGACCAGCCCGGGAGGTCCGGAGCGGAAGGAAAGCGCGGCCGGCCCGAATGAATCTCCGGGGGAACGGGAAGGAACATGAGTTTTCCCGCCCGGACAAGGACGAGATCCGGAGATCAGGATTCGGGGATATCCGGTTTGCGGTATGATGGAGATTACCGATGGGCCTTCGGATCCGGGCATTGTTTTTAAACGGTCCTGATTCTTCATAATCGAACGTGGACCTGTGGAAGGGACTTGCCAAACATGACCGTTCCTGTTCGTCTGGATGAAGCCGTCCCTTCCCCATGCCCACTGCCGTGACCTTCGCAAGCCATCGGCAGGACCGTTTAAAAACAATACCCGTCCCCTTCGGCCCTGGCGCGGACGCCGAACTTGGGCAGGAGAGGGGCGTTTTGCAAAGGTTTCGGGATATGACATTATGACATGGGGATCGGAACCGGCGGATCCCCTTCAGTCTTCAACCCGGCTGACCGGTAAAAGGGAAATTAATGGAGATTCTTGTTTGTATCAAGCAGGTGCCGGATGTTCCGACGATCCGTATCGACCGGCGTCGGATGACCATCATCCGCGAGGGTGTGGAGAGCATTATCAACCCGCTGGACGATGTGGCGCTGGAGGCCGCCCTTGATCTGCGGGCCCGTGAAGGCGGGCGGGTCCGGGTGATGACCATGGGTCCTCCCCAGAGTGAGGCCGCCCTGCGCGAGGCCGTCGCCATGGGGGCGGACCAGGGCTTTCTCCTCTCGGATCCCGCCTTTGCCGGTGCGGACACGCTGGCCACATCCCACGTGCTGGCCCGGGCCGTCTCCCTGCTGAAACCCTTCCCGGATCTGATCATGTGCGGCATGCAGACCATTGACAGCGACACCGGCCAGGTGGGACCGCAACTGGCCGAGGAACTGGATCTCCCGCAGATCTGCGGCGTAATCGATATCCGCGTGCAGGGCCGGACCCTCCGGGCCATGCGGTTGAGCGACGGGTTCCTGGATACCATGGAAACCGTGCTGCCGGCCCTTGTCACGGTGGGGCAGGGACTTCACCCGGTGAGCGACCTGTCCCTGGCGGCCCTGGAGCGGGCCTTCTCGGAAAAGGATATCGTCCGGTGGGGACTGGATGATCTGGGCCTGCCGCCTGGGGAAGTGGGGCTGGAAGGATCGGCCACCCGGGTCCGGCGTCTTTACCCGCCGCGGCCGAGGCGCCGGGGAGAATGTGTCAGCGGGTCACCCGAGACGCTGGTGGACCGCTTTATCCGGGAACTCGAATCTCTCAGCATCCTGGGCGAGGAACATGGCGGTGAATAGGGAAATGGGGAAAATCTGGATCTTCGGGGATTACCGGAACTATTTTCAGAACCGGGTGACCCTTCAGCTCATCTCGCGGGGAAAGGATCTGGCCGGCGTCATCGGTTCGGAAACGGCCGTGATCCTCCTGGGACACGACGTCCATCAATACGCAATGGAGTACGTGGCGCACGGCGCCGACCTGGTGATGGTGGCGGACCGTCCCGAGTTAAAAGAATATCAGGTGGAAACCTATACCGCCATACTGGAGCGGTGGGTCAGGGCCTTTGAGCCTGAGATCTTCCTTGCCGGGGCCACGTCTTTCGGCCGCGAATTCTTTCCCCGCCTGGCCAAGCGGCTCGGGACCGGGCTGAGCGCGGACTGCGTGGACCTGGACATCGATCCCGAATCCGGCCTCCTGCTTCAGACCGCGCCTTCGTTCGGGGGGGAACTCCTGGCCGGGGTGGTGACACCTGCGTCCAGGCCCCAGATGGCCACGGTCCACCCGGGCGTTTTCCAGGAACTGCCCCACGATGCCGGCGCCGTGGGCCGGATCGTGTACCCGGAGGTCGGGGACCTGGCGCCCCCCCGGGTCAGGCTCCTCCACAGCCGTCGGCAGGAAACCCATACCGTCCACCTGGAGGATGCCGCCATTATCGTGGCCGGCGGGCGGGGCGTCGGATCCAGGGAACAGTTCCGGCTCCTGTTTGAACTGGCCGATCTCCTGGAAGGGGAGGTGGGGGCGACCCGCCCCGTGATCCTTTCGGGGTGGGCCCGCCCGGAACGGCTGCTGGGACAGACCGGTATGAGCGTGAAACCCCGGCTTCTCATTACCGTGGGGACTTCGGGCGCGCTCCAGTACACCACGGGCATCGAGGGCGCGGAAACCATCATCGCCATCGACCGCGACCCGGAGGCGCCCATTTTCAAAATGGCGGACCTGGGACTGGTGGGGGACGCGAAGGTCCTCCTGCCCCTGCTCAGGGAGGCCCTTCGAAAAAGGGTGGCGACCTCCCGCTGACGCCCCGGAAGGAAAGGATCCCGCATCGTGATCAGATACCGCGAAAGCCTTATCAGCGCTCACCATAATTATCTTGTCAATGAAATGCCCACGCCGGGATTCGTGATCGGCGCGCCCGAACCGGCGACCGGGTTCTACTTCCTGGCCGACCCGGTGTACCCCGGTGAAAGCACGGCCCGAATCTCCGCAAGAATCGTGGATGAAAACGGCGGCATTGTGATGGAAGTGGCGTGGAACCGGCTGGTTGACTCACCACACGGGCATGTCTATCAATCCCTTCCCGATGGTTTCCGTATCCTGTCCCCTTCCGGCGAGCCGGTCCTGGAGGTGCGGACCCGGGCCTATACCAACGGGTTCCTCACCTGCATCTCGGCCGAGTTCCGTGACGAGAAAGGGATTCTCCGCATGGCGCGTCTCGGGGAGAGCGTGCAGGTCCACGGAGCAAGACACCTGTCCCTGAAGGCGTGATAACGGCCGGAGACCTTTGCAAAACGCCCCCTTTTCAAAGGTCTCCACCGTTACCCACCCCGGTCATCTCTCCGCCTCCCTTCCGGTGTGAGCGGTTTTCACTTTCTCCCGGAGAAAGGGGTCCCGTGTCCGGGATGCCCGGTCCTTTCACCCTGCGCCAGGGACGTTCCTCGCCGAATTGCGCGTCGCACCATCGGGTCCCGGCGTTCAGCCGGTCCTCCAGGAGCCGGCGGTATGGCTCCAGGGCACCACCCTTTGCGTCGCGGGGCACCCGGATGGGGTCTCCGAACAGGACCACGACCCGGGCAAACGGCTTGGGGATCAGGTAACGGTCCCACGTGTTGAGGACCCAGCACCGGTCCGCGCCCCAGGTCACCGGTATGAGGGGGGCCCCGGCGTTTCGCGCCATGGCCACGGCCCCCATCTTGGCCACCCGGGCGGGTCCCCGGGGACCGTCCGCCAGCATCCCGCCGGTCGCGCCTTTCCGGATTTTCCGCATCACCCCGATCAGCGCCCCTGTTCCTCCCCGCGTGGAAGACCCGCGCACATTCCTGAAACCGAGGCAGGCGGCGATCCGGGCCGCGTACTCGCCGTCCCGGCTCCGGCTGATCATGATGGTCAGCCGGCGGGGACCGAAATAGTGGGCGAAATAGGGCATGCGCTGATGCCAGGTGGCATAAACCGCCCGCCCGCCGGTCCGGGAAAGGGTCTCTCCGTGACGCGCCTCTCCCGCCACCCGGACCACCCGGCACGTCGCCATCAGGACCTTGATGAGACAGGCCATGAGAGGAGGGATTGTCCGCAGGAGCAGGGCGTCATACCAGCGAAAAATGTCTTTTGAACGGGATGCTGTTCTCACAATGCGCGGATATTAACCTATCTTTACAGTGAAGACAAGGCGGGCATCCGGCCGCTTCGGGATCGGGCAGGCAGGCAATATGGGTTATTTCTGGTAATTTTTAGAATTTATAGATCCAGTAAAAATACTTTCAAGAAATTTATTGACATAAAATAACAATCATGCCTAACATCCGGGCTGGTTTCGAGCGACGAACGGCACGGTCGGCCTCCGCACATGGCGGCCGGTTTTTCACTCGGTGCCCGAAAGCGGCGCTTCAGGCGCCCTCACGGGTTCGGGAGGTGGGTACGAATGGACACAAACGCGTTGATGACGACCCGGGAGGTGGCCCGTTATCTCAATGTCAACGAGAAGATGGTCTACACGCTCATCGCCGAAAAGGGCCTCCCCGCCACCAAGGTGACGGGAAAATGGGCCTTCCCGAAACACCTGGTGGCGCAATGGGTGGAGAACGAGACCATCAACTATCCCAAGGCGAGAGACCCTCTTCCCCCGTATCACGGCCTGGTGATTATCAGCGGGAGCAACGATATCCTGCTGGATAGGACCCTTTCCCTGTTCAACCGGCTGTACCCGGACCACGTGGCCGTGTTCGGTAACCTGGGAAGCATGGGCGGAATCCGGGCCCTGCGGCGGAATCTCTGCCACGTGGCCGCCAGTCACCTGCTTCAGGAAAACGACGGGGAATACAACTTCGGTTTTGCCAGGGAGGAACTGGGACAGCTTCCGGCGGTGGTCAACTTCTGCAAGCGGGAGCAGGGGATCCTCCTGGCCGGCGGGAACCCGAAGGGGATCCGCTCGGTTCAGGACCTCGGAAAACCGGGAATCCGGATCGCCAACCGTCCCCTGGGCACGGGGACCCGGCTCCTCCTGGACCGCGAGCTGATCAATGCGGGGATTGAGGGGGAGCGGATCGAAGGATACGGACGGGAATTCCAGCGGCACCTGGATGTGGGACTGGAGATCCTGGCCGGGAGGGCGGATGCCGCGCCCGGCATTCGGGCCGTGGCAGGGCTTCTGGACCTGGATTTTATCCCCCTGCGGTGGGAACGGTTCGATTTCCTGATCCTGAAGGAGCGGTTTTTCGAGCCGGGGGTCCAGCTTTTCATGGGACTCCTCCACGAGCCGGTCTTCCGGGAGACGGCCGGGGACCTGGTGGGCTATGACCTGGGCCTTTCGTCACGGATGGTTTTTCCAAAGGAAAGCGACAACCGGAATAAAAAGGAAAAAGAGAAGGAGATGGATTAATGATCAAGAGAAATGCCGGTGGAAAACGCTTTTTCCTGACAGCCCTTTTACTGGCGATGTTCGGAATGTTTCTTTTCCCGGCCGCGCCCAGGGCCGAACCCCGCGGGGACCTGATCATTTTTCACGCGGGATCCCTGGCCATACCGTTCAAGCAGATAAGCAAGGCCTTTACCGCCCGGTATCCGGGGGTCAAGGTTTACCGGGAGGCGGCCGGTTCCCGGACGTGCGCCCGGAAGATCACGGATCTCAAAAAACCGTGCGACGTGATGGCCTCCGCTGATTACACGGTGATCGAAAAGCTCCTGATTCCCGATTTCGCGGACTGGAACATCTCCTTTGCCACCAACGAGATGGCCATCATGTACCGGCCCGATTCCGCGTTTGCAAAGGAGATCAACGGGAAGAACTGGCCGGAAATCCTCCTCCGGAAGGGCGTGATGTACGGGCACTCCGATCCCAACTGCGATCCATGCGGTTACCGAAGCCAGCTCGTATGGCAGCTCGCGGAAAAGTATTACCATCAACCGGGACTTTACCGGAAATTACAGCAGAATTGTCCACCCAAAAATATCCGTCCCAAGGAGACCGACCTGATGGCGCTCCTGGAAAGCGGGGAACTCGATTATCTGTTTATCTACCGTTCCGTCTGTGAACAGCACGGCATGCCGTTTGTGGTGCTCCCGGACGAAATCAACCTGAAATCCGCGGCGTTCAAGGATTTTTATCGCCAGGCGAGTATCCGGATCACGGGAAAAAAACCGGGGCAGTTCATCAAAAAAACCGGGAAACCCATGGTCTATGGCATCACGGTGTGTAAAAACGCCCCCAACCGCGAGGCGGCGGAGCGGTTCGTGGCGTTCGTGGTGGGACCGGAAGGTCAGAAGATCATGAAACAGAACGGCCAGCCCCCTGTTGTTCCTCCCCGGGCCGGCGGAAACCTGGCGGTGATGCCGGAAGTGCTGAAAAAGCTGGTCGGAAAGTAGGCCTGCCGGATATTCGAAAAAACGTATTTGCGCCCCTTTTGTGACAAGATGAAAAGCTTCCGCATCGTATTTTCAGGCCTGGGCCTGGTGTTCATCCTCCTGGTGATGATCCCGCTGGTCAACATGATCATCACCTCGGATCCCGGGATCCTCCGGTCCACGCTGGCCGACCCGGAGGTCTTTTCCTCCATCCTGTTGACGCTCCGCGCCGCACTGTGGGCCACCCTCGTGTGCGCTGTTTTCGGGATCCCCCTGGCCTATCTCCTGGCCCGGTGGGATTTTCCGGGAAAGAGCCTGCTCCAGGGGATGGTGGACCTTCCCGTCATGATCCCCCATACCGCCATGGGGATCGCCCTGCTCATGGTTTACGGCCGGAAGTTCCTGATCGGAAGCACCCTGGGCAGGATCGGCCTTTCCTTTGTGGGAACCGAGGCGGGCATCAGCCTGGCCATGGCCTATGTCTCCCTGCCGCTCCTGGTGAACGCGGCCCGGGACGGGTTCCTGGCCGTGGACCCCAAACTGGAACGGGTCGCCCGCACCCTCGGCGCGTCTGCGTGGCAGGCCTTTTTCCGGGTCACCCTGCCCCTGTCCTGGCGCGCCATCCTGTCCGGGGCCATCATGATGTGGGCGAGGGGGATATCGGAGTTCGGGGCCGTGGTCATCCTGACCTACCATCCCATGGTGGCCCCCATCCTCATATGGGAAAGATTCGAGGCATACGGGCTCAAGTATGCCAGGCCCGTGGCCGTGCTCCTGATTATCCTGTGTCTTTTCATCTTTGCAGGGCTCCGCTGGGTGGCGGGGCGCAACAGGGAGGCCTGAGGTGCTGCGCCTGGAGGACATACGGGTGCGGCTGGGCGACTTCCGGCTGCGCGGAATCAGCCTCCATATCCGCCCCGGTGAATACCGGGTCCTCCTGGGATCCACGGGAACCGGGAAGACCGTTCTGCTGGAGACCATCGCCGGGCTTCACCATCCCGGAAAGGGCAGGATCCTTCTCAAGGGACGGGACATCACGCGCCTTCCGCCGGAGCGCCGGCACCTGGGCGTGGTCTACCAGGACTACGCCCTGTTCCCCCACCTGAGCGTATACGATAATGTCTCCTTCGGGCTCAGAATAAAAGGGACCGGGGCCCGGGAAATACGCAATGCGGTGGAGGAGATCACCGGGTTCCTGGACATCGGCCATATCCTGGATCGCACACCGCGACACCTCTCGGGAGGAGAACGCCAGCGCGCGGCCCTGGCCCGGGCCCTGGTCCTGAAGCCCCACATGCTGCTTCTGGACGAACCGCTGAGCGCGGTGGACCGTCTGACAAGGGACCGGCTCCGGATCGAACTGAAGCGGATTCACCGGGAACTGGGCATTACCATCCTGCACATCACCCATGACCTGAGCGAGGCGTTCCTGCTGGCCGACCGCCTGGCGGTCATGAAAGAGGGCGCCGTGCTGCAGGAGGGGACTCCCGCGGAAGTTTCCTCCCGGCCCGGAAACCGGTTCGTGGCCGAGCTGACAGGGACCGAGAATTTTATCCCGGCCCGGGTGGAAGGGGAGGGCATGATCCACGTGGAAGGGATGGGCCCCGTGGATCCGAAGGTGTTTTCGCCGGCCCCGGACAGGACCTGCCGGGAGATTTTCATTACCATTCCGGGCTGGGCCGTGGAGCTGTCACTCGGGTGCTGTACCCGGCCGTACCTGTGGTGCGGAGGCGTGACCATCACGGACGTGAACCGCGTCGACGGACACGTGGCGGTGGCCCTCGCGCTTCATAACGGGATCCGGCTTCACACCACCCTGTCACGCCGCGAGACGGCGCGGCTGCCGTTTTCCATCAGGCCCGGTGTACCGGTGAAATGCGGCATATTGAGCGAAGGGGTCCACTGGGTCCCCCGGGACGGGGCCGCGTCATCGGCCTGAGCGCTCTCGGAAAAAGGGGAATGGCACAGCGGGGAGGGCGAAGGGCAGGGACAGGACTGCTTGCGTGGATTCGCCCGGCCGGTTTGGACTTTTTTAAGGGCAACTGGAGAATAGTCTTGACTTTTTT
>CAZCVB010000098.1:0-8479 GCA_964501805.1 uncultured Desulfobacteraceae bacterium
GTCCATCGCACGGTTTGCCGTGCGCACGGCGCGGACGTTTCCGGAAAGGCGGGTCCCTGGCCCGCCTTTTATTCGCTTTTGCCTGGATTCCGCCCGGATACCCCTCCTCCGGCCTTCCGTGTCTGCGGTAATGCCGGGGCTGTCGAGGGTCTTTTCGTCGGCGGGAAGGAGGCACGGGCGGAGGGCCCCTGGTATCCCTTATGTTTATCACCTTCGAAGGCATAGAAGGGTGTGGCAAGACCACGCAGATCCGGCGGCTGGCGCGGCGGCTGGAGGAACTTTCCGTGCCCCATGTGCTGACCCTGGAACCGGGCGGCACCCGGGTGGGCGGGGATATCCGGCGGATCCTCCTGGACAGCCGAAACCGGGACCTCTCCCCGCTGGCGGAACTCTTTCTCTACGAGGCGGACCGGGCCCAGCACCTGTGCGAGGTGATCCTCCCGGCCCTGGACCGCGGCAGGTGGGTCCTGTGCGACCGTTTTTTTGACGCGACCACCGTTTACCAGGGACATGCCCGGGGCCAGGACATGGCCCTGGTCCGGCGGATGAACCGGGAGGCCTCCCGGGGACTTTCCCCGGACATCACCTTTCTCCTGGACTGTCCCGTGGCCGTGGGGCTTGAACGGGCCCTGAGGCGGGAGGCCGGGAACGCGGGCGACGGCCGCGCGGGACAGGACCGGTTCGAACGGGAAACGACCCGGTTCCACGAGACCGTGAGGCGGGGCTATCTGTCCCTGGCCGAGGACCATCCGGAACGGTTCCGCGTCATGGACGCCACCCTTGCGGAAGACGAACTGGCGTCGGTTATTTTCGAGGAGATCCGGCCGTATCTGGCCGGACCCGGGGCAGCCTGAAAGGGGCCGTGACGGTGGGGGGGGCATTTTCCAGTATAGTGGGCCAGGAAAGGGCCAGGGATTTTCTGAAAGAGGTCCTGGCCCGGGAGAAAATGCCGCACGCATATCTTTTTACCGGGATTCCGGGCGTGGGAAAGACCTCCATGGCCCGCGCCCTGGCGCTGGCCCTCAACTGCGAGGCCCCCGAGGACGGCGACAGTTGCGGCAGGTGTCCCGCCTGCCGCCGGATGCTCTCGGGTAATTTTCCGGACTTCGTGTCTGTTCGGTGTCGGCCCGACAAGCAGAAGATCCTGATTGAACAGATACGGGATCTGAACCGGGAACTCCGTTTTCCTCCCCATTCCGAAGGATTTCGGGTCTGCGTGGTCCAGGAGGCGGAGCGCATGACCGAAGAAGCCGCCAACGCCTTCCTGAAGACCCTCGAGGAACCGCCTCCCCGGAATATCCTGATCCTGAACACGGTGGAACCCAGGGACCTTTTGAGCACCATCGTATCCAGGTGCCAGCGGGTCTCCTTTCGGCCCCTGCCGCGCGGGGCGATGGCGAAATGGCTTGCGGAAAACATGGACGTGCCCGGAGAGACCGGCGAACTCCTGGCCCGGATCTCCGGCGGAAGCCTGGGGCTGGCCCGGAAGATGCTGGCGCACCATTTCCTGGAGACGCGCGAGAAGTGGATTTCAAGGCTCCTTGAGGTGCCGGGCCTGACCCGGGAAAGATGCCTCGACATGGCCGGCCGCTGCGAATCGGAGACCGGGAAGGGCGCGGGTATCGCCTCCAGGGACGGGACCCCCGGGCTTACCGACCTGATCGATGTCTGGGAGACATGGTACCGGGACCTGCTGGTGTTGAAGTCGGGCGGTTCCGCCGCCCTGCTGATGAACGTCGATTTTTCCCATCAGTTGAAAAAAATATCCAAAAGCGCTAAACTGAATCTTTTGAGCGAGAGTATCCGGGTCATGGACCGGGCCCGGCAGGATCTTCACCGGAACCGGAACCGGAAACTGGTGATGGAATATCTGGTCCTCAGCCTTAACCGGCTTGCCGGCGGATCGCTTTGAGGATGTATGGGCGGCGGTTACAACCGCCTGCGGCCCGCCCGGTCCCGTCAACCCCGTGTCGGTATCGATATGAGCAAGATCGTTGGAATCCAGTTCAAGGACCACGGCAAGGTTTACGATTTTGAATCCGGTCACTTTGTGCTGAAAAAAGGCGACAAGGTGATGGTGATCACCAAGGAGGGTCCGGCCATCGGCTGTGTCTGTACGGAACCCCAGAACCGGCCCGCCGCCATGCCCGACCGTCCGCTCAAGAAGATCTTCCGCCTGGCCACGGCCGAGGAGGTCGAGCGGTATGACCGGGGCTGCCGGCAGGAACGGTCCGTTTACGATTATTGTTACCGGAAGATCAAGGAACTGGGGCTTCCCATGTGCCTGACGGGCGCGGAACAACGGTTCGACGGGAGCAAGGTGGTCATCTATTTCACGGCCAACGGCCGGGTCGATTTCCGGGAACTGGTGCGGATACTGGTTCGGAAGTTCCGGACCCGCATTGAAATGCGGCAGATCGGGGTCCGCCACCAGGCCAAGATGGTCGGGGCCATCGGTACCTGCGGCAGGCCGTTGTGCTGCACTGCGTTTCTCAACTCGTTCGCGCCGGTGACCATCAAGATGGCCAAACACCAGAACATCTCTCTCAACCCGGAGAAGATTTCGGGGATGTGCGGGCGGCTCATGTGCTGTCTCGCCTTTGAGCACGATTTTTACGAAAAAATGCGAAAAGACCTGCCCAAGGTGGGAAAGGCCGTCCAGACCAGACAGGGACCGGGGAAGATCATCCGCCAGAACATATTGAAAGGGACCCTGGCCGTTCGGCTGGAATCGGGGCAGGAGACGGAAATCAAGTCCGGGGATATTATCACGGAAAAGATCTTCAGGCGGAAACGGAAAAGGAGCGGTCGCTGAAAATTGTCCAAATCATTCTACGTTACGACACCCATCTATTATGTCAATGCGGAACCCCATATCGGTCATGCCTATTCGACCATCGTGGCGGACGTGCTTTCCCGGTACCACCGGCTGGCCGGGCATGACACCTTTTTCCTGACAGGGACGGACGAGCACGGGGACAAGATCGTTGCCGCGGCCCGGGAGTCCGGTGAGACCCCCAAGGAATACGTGGACCGGATCAGCGCCCTTTTCAGGTCCCTGTGGCCCAGGCTCAACATCTCCAACGATTACTTCGTCCGGACCACGGATCCGCGCCACAAGGAAACGGTTCGGCACATCCTGACAAAGGTCAGGGAAAAGGGAGATATCTACTTCAGCGAATACGAAGGGCTTTACTGCTTCGGGTGCGAGCGGTTTTACACGGAAAGGGAACTGGTGGACGGCAAATGCCCGGACCACCGGACCCGGCCGGAGGTGATCCGGGAGGCCAACTATTTTTTCCGCATGAGCCGGTACCAGGACTGGCTGGTGGATCACATCCAGCGAAACCCGGATTTCATCCGGCCCGAAAGATACCGCAACGAGGTCCTTTCCTTCCTCAGGGAACCCCTGGAGGACCTGTGCATCTCCCGGCCCAAGTCCCGGCTCAAATGGGGGATTACCCTCCCGTTTGACGAGAATTTCGTTACCTACGTCTGGTTCGACGCCCTCATCAACTATGTCTCCGCCCTGGAATATCCGGACGGTGAACGCTACAGGACCTTCTGGCCCGCGGCCCAGCATATTATCGCCAAGGATATCCTGAAGCCCCACGGCATCTACTGGCCCTGCATGCTGAAATCCGCCGGCATCCCCCCGTACCGCCATCTCAACGTTCATGGGTACTGGAACGTGAACGAGGGGAAGATGTCCAAGAGCATCGGCAACGTGGTGCGCCCCCTCGACCTGGTGGAGATCTACGGCCTGGATGCCTTTCGGTATTTCCTTATGCGGGACATGGTCTTCGGCCTTGATTCCGAGTTCAGCGAGGAAGGACTTGTCGCCAGGACCAACGCGGACCTCGCCAACGACCTGGGAAACCTGGTGAGCCGGAGCATCACCATGGCGCTCAAGTATTTCAAGGGGTCCCTCCCCGGGCCCGGTTCATCCCTGGACCCGGACGAAGATCTCAAGGATCATGCCCTCCGGCTTGTTGACGTCTATCCGCCGTTGATGGAGCAGATGGCGTTTCACAAGGCCCTCATGGCCGTATGGGAGGTCATCGGGCGGGTCAACAAGTATATCGATACCATGGCCCCCTGGGTCCTGGCCAAATCGGACCCCGGCCGCCTGTCCACGGTCATGTTCCACATCATCGAAACCCTCAGGATCGTCGCCGCCCTTGTCTGGCCCTTCATGCCGGAGACCGCGGAAAAGATCCAGGACCAGCTGGGCCTCGGGAAAAAGGGGGCCGCATTCCGGCTGGAAGATCTCCGGTCCTGGGGGAAGGAGCCTCCGGTAAAGGCCATGACCCGGGCCCCGGCCCTGTTCCCCCGGATCGAGACCGGGCCGCGGGACGCGCCGGTGAAGAAGGAGAAAGAAAAGGTGACGAAGCCGACGCGAACGGTTCCCTTCGAGGATTTCCAGAAACTGGATCTTCGGGTGGGCACCATAACGGCCGCGGAACCCATTCCCAAGTCCAGGAAGCTGCTCAAGCTGACCATTGATATCGGGGAGGAAAGGACCGTGGTGGCCGGTCTGGCGGGGCACTATGCGCCCGAGGACCTTCCCGGGCGGCAGGTCCTGCTGGTGGCCAACCTGGAACCGGTCCGCCTCATGGGCGTGGAATCCCGCGGGATGGTCCTTGCGGCCACGGATGAATCGGGCCTCCGCCTCCTGGTGCCGGACGGCGGGACCGTATCCGGCGCCAGGGTCCGGTAGACGCGGCCAGGTCTCCCGGCGCGGGGAAAATGCGTCGCCTCCCCGGGAAGGCATTACTGAAAGATGGAAGACAGCACACAGGAATCCTTCGCGGCCGAAGCGGCGGCCCTCAAAAAAAGGATCGCCGAGCTTGAAGACCGGGCAGCGGCTCTCACCCGCGCCGAGGCCCGGCTGGCACACCTCAACGCCGTGCTTCTCGCCGTCCGGAACGTCAACCAGCTTATCGTCACGGAGAAAGACCGGGACCGTTTCATAAGAGAAGCCTGCCGCATCCTTGTCAGCACCCGGGGGTATTCCGGGGCATGGATCGCCCTTCTGGATAAAGCCGGAAAACCCGCGGCCACCGCGGAGGCGGGCATCGGCGAGGGTTTCGCATCGCTGAAAAATGACCTGGCGCAGGCGCGCTTCTGCCCCTGCGCCGAGGCCGCGCTCCGCCAGGCGGCGCCGGTGATCGTGGAAGACCGGATAGATGCCTGCCCCCTGCCCGGGCATCATGCCGGCCAGGGCGTCATCACGCTCCGGCTCAAACACGGGGCCGTGCTTTACGGCGTCCTCTCCGTATGGATTCCGCGCGATCACGTGACGGACGCGGAGGAACAGGCCCTGGTCAGGGAGGTCGCGGGAGACATCGCCTTCGGCCTCCATGCCATTGACGCGGAAAAGGCCCTTCGCAGGGAACGGGATTTTACGCAAAACCTCGTGGAGGCCTCCCCGGCCTTTTTCGTAGCCATTGATCCTGACGGGAAGGTCCTGCTGATGAACGCGGCCATGCGGCGGGCCCTGGGCTATTCCCGGGAAGAGATCGAGGGAAAGGACTACCTGGAAACGGTGATCCCGGAAGAGGACCGGGAAGCGGTGGCCGCCGATTTCCGGGATGTAAAAGAAGGCCGACAGAAAGGCCCGCACGAGAATGCCGTCCTCACCAGGGACGGCCGCCGGCGCATCGTCGAGTGGCACGGCCGTCCGGTGTTCAGGGAGGACGGCGGCCTGGATTACTTTTTCGGGGTGGGGATCGAAATCACCGAGCGGCGGCGACTGGAATCCCGAATCCAGCAGGCCCAGAAGATGGAGGCCATCGGCACCCTCGCCGGCGGGATCGCGCACGATTTCAACAATATCCTTGCGGCCATCATGGGGTACACGGAACTGGCGACGCTCCAGATCTCCAATGAAGAGAAGGTCCGGAAACACCTGAACCAGGTACTCTCGGCCGCCATGAGGGCAAAGGACCTGGTCCAGCAGATCCTCTCGTTCAGCCGTCAGCAGGCCGGGGGCCGGATACCCGTCCAGGCCAGGCTCATCATCAAGGAGGCCATCAAGCTCCTCCGGGCCTCCCTTCCCGCCACCATGGAGATACGGGAGGACATCGCCCCGGACGTGGGTCTCGTGGAGGCCGATCCCACCCGGATCCACCAGGTGATGATGAATCTCTGCACCAACGCGGTCCAGGCCATGGAAGGAGAAAAAGGCGTTCTGTCCATTGACCTTCACAACGTGGAGATCCCCGGGGACACGCCGGAGACCGGCACGGCGTCCCCGCCGGTCCCGGAACTGCAACCGGGCCGTTATCTTTGCCTGGGCGTGCGCGATACCGGGTGCGGCATGACGCCGGAGGTCCAAAAACGAATCTTTGATCCCTACTTCACCACGCGGGAAAAGGGAGTGGGAACCGGCCTCGGCCTGGCCGTGGTCCACGAGATCGTCAGAAGCTACGGCGGCGCCGTCACCGTGGAATCCCGGCCCGGGAAGGGCAGCACGTTCCGTGTTTATCTTCCTCTCATGGAACAGAAACCGGCGGCGACCCGCCGGGAATCCCCCCTGGATTCGCTTCCCGGAGGGAACGAGCGCGTCCTTTTCGTGGATGACGAGCCGTCCCTGAGCCGGATGGGGAAAGAGATGCTGGAGCGCCTGGGATACCGGGTGACCGCCATGACCGGCGGCATGGAGGCGCTGGAGACCTTCCGCAGGGACCCGGAACGGTTCGACCTGGTGATCACCGATATGACCATGCCCCGCATGACCGGCCTGGAACTGGCGGAGGAGATCCGGAAGCTCCGTCCGGGCATGCCGGTCATCCTCTGCACCGGATACAGCCGGCATGTCACGGAGGAAAAGGCCCGCCTCATGGGGATCCGGTCCCTGCTGATGAAACCCCTTGTGATGCGGGAGCTGGCCGAGGCGGTCCGTGATGCGCTGCAGGGGGAGACGCGGCCATGACACTGAAAGCGGCCACGTTCAACGCCAATTCCATCCGGGCCCGTCTCCCCCTCCTCCTCGACTGGCTCAACCGGGAGAAACCGGATATCCTCTGCGTCCAGGAAACCAAGGTGCAGGACGGGGCCTTTCCGGCCGGGCCCATCCGGGAGGCCGGTTACCATGTCGTCTTCAGGGGACAGAAGGCGTACAACGGGGTGGCCATCGTCAGCAGGGAACCGCCGGAGGAGATCCGGCGGGATCTTTACGGTGAAGGGGATGAACAGGCCCGCTTCATCAGCGCCAGGATCGGGAAGATCCCCGTGATCAACGTGTACGTGCCCCAGGGATTCGCCGTGGGCACGGAGAAATTCACGTACAAGCTCGCCTGGCTCACGGACTTCCTGTCGCATATCCGCAAACATTACGATGCGGACCGGCCGCTCCTGGTGGCCGGGGATTTCAACGTGGCCCTCGAACCCGAGGACGTATTCGATCCGGAACAATTCAGGGGCCAGGTCGGTTTTCATCCGGATGAACAGGCCCTTCTCCGCCGCCTTCTCGACTGGGGGCTGGCGGATGTTTTCAGGAAACACGTTCCGGAGGGCGGTCACTTCACCTTCTGGGACTACCGGATCCCCAACGCCCTCAAGCGGAACATGGGCTGGCGGGTCGATTATCTCCTGGCCACCGCGCCCCTGGCCCGCAAGTCAACAGGGGCATGGATCGATACCAACGCCCGCACCCTTCCCAGGCCGTCCGACCATACCTTCCTTGTGGCGGAATTCGAGGAATAGACCGGCGGGACGGCGGTCCACCGGGTTTCCGGGGCCGGTTCAAAGATGTTTCGTGCTTCCATGTCCGTATCTTTTTATCCTCCCCCACCGGATCCGCTGATCAGGCAGTAAAACCGGTCACGCCTCAGAAATGCAATCGACTTGACTAAATATATATGCTTGACGAAAGATTCAAGTTGCTGTATTTAGTCAAGCATGAAAAGTTCATTCGAAAAAGAGGTCATCTCTGATCTCCCGGGAATACTCGCCAGGCTCCTGGAGGTACCGGAACACCGGATAAAGATTCTGGAAGGCGAAAAAGCCCCCGGCCCTGATTTTGTGGTAGATGCAGGCAAGTACTCATTCCTCTTGGAATCTAAAAGTTCAAGTGCTCGCGCATTGCTGCATCCGGCTGTTGTCCAGCTCAAGGAGATCAGGAAGAACTCGGGGCAAGATGTCATCCCTCTTCTGGCCGTTCCGTTCATGGGCGAATCTGGACGCCAATTTTGTGACGAAAATGGAATTTCATGGCTTGATCTTTCCGGAAACGCCCATATCAAGGCGCCCGGGCTCCTTATCCATATTCAAGGCCGACCGAATCGCTTCAAGAAGGCCGGCCGGCCGGCAAACCTGTTTGCCCCAAAAAGCTCGCGCATTGCGCGGCAGTTTTTGATCGAACCATACCGGAGCTTCACCCAGCGGGAATTGTCCCAGGCTACCGGTCTCGACGAGGGATATACCAGCCGTATCATTCGCAGGCTTGAACAGAGCAGGTTGATTGTCAGGGAGG
>CAZCVB010000099.1:0-8475 GCA_964501805.1 uncultured Desulfobacteraceae bacterium
CGGCCATGGCGATTTCTCCCGTCCCCCAGGCCTACCTTAACCCGCTTGGTTAATCCTCGAAACGAAACCGGTCCATGTAGGCGCGGAGTTGTTCCGCCTTCTCGCCCTCCAGCGGAGGGCAATCACCGGGACCCTTGGCCCCCTCCGTCATTTTTGCCGCAAGGACCATGCAGGTGGGATAGCCGCACTCCCCGCAATTGGTCCCGGGCAGAAGCTTCAGGATTTCAAAGACCCCGGGTTTCGGCGCGCCCTCGTAGCAGGGCGTGATCCGGTCCCTCTTTTCCCACACCTCATTGATCTCCCGCTTAAGCCATTCCAGGATCTTGTCCGCTTCCTCTTCATCGCGAAGGGCGTTCAGCGCAATGCGACGCCCCTCGACGGTGAGGATCTTTCCCTGATGCCGGAAGATCACGGCCGGAGGATCTTTCAGGTATTCGAATCCCCCCAGTTCCGCGTTCAGGTACGGCAGGGCCTCGCTGACATCCTGGTCCAGGTGGGCGACACAGTGGAGAGACTGGAAACTCGGGTTGCACGCGGGCCTTGAAATCTCCTTCCTGTACGATTCAAGCAACATGATGCGCCCCTAAAGCCACCCCTTTATTTTTTCCTTCTCCGGCACCTTGCCCACGCATTTGATTTTTCCGTCAATAATCACCGCCGGGGTTCCGAAGACGCCGTGCCGGGCGATTTCCATCGCCTCTTTCACCTTTACGATATCCGCCTCGACACCGGCCTCCCGCACGGCCTCCCGGACGTTCTCTTCCGTTTCCCGACATTTCGGGCACCCGGGCCCCAATACCTTGATTTCCATTGTCTTCCCTCCTTTTGGTAATATCTCCGGCCCCCGGGCCGGTAAACATGACGATTTTCCGGCAGCCTCCCGGATCGCCATGAAATCTTCGATGGATATATTTTGTCTCCTAACCCGCCATCCAGCCGTAACACATCCCGGCGATGGTAGAGAGGACCACGATGATGGAGCAGAAAGCCGCCGTCTTTTTGACCCCCATGACCCCGCCGATCACCAGCATGTTGGGGAGGGAGAGGGCGGGGCCCGCCAGGAGCAGGGAAAGGGCCGGTCCCTTGCCCATGCCGGCCCCGATGAGACCCTGCAGAATGGGCACCTCGGTCAGGGTCGCGAAGTACATGAGCGCCCCGGAGACCGATGCAAACAGGTTCGCCGGGAGGGAGTTGCCCCCCACCAGTCGCGCGATGTAGTGCCCGGGGATGAGGGCGGTGTGGCCGGGCCTGCCGAGCATGAATCCGGCCACCAGGACCCCCGCGCCCAGGAGCGGGAATATCTGTTTCATGAACGTCCACGTGGACCGGGCCCAGTCAATGCGTTCCTCCTGATGAAACCAGCGGTTGAGCATGAAGGCCAGGATCGCCAGGAGTCCGCCGGTGACATACCACCTGGCGTTGTAAACGGCGGGCCACAGGCCCGTCGCCCCTTCGGCCGGCCGGGCAAATGCCGCGAAGACCAGGATGAGCACCATGGTCAGCATGAAAAGCCCGTCCTGGAGAAGGCTTCTCCCTTTGTTCTCCTCGTCCGGGAGATACATCTGCCCTGCGGTGCGGGCGGCGTCGTCCTTTCGGAAGAAAAAGGCCATGAGCAGACCCGTGATCACCGCGAAAAGGACCGCCCCCACGGCCCGGGCCAGGCCCAGTTGCCAGCCCAGGACCCTGGCGGTGAGGACGATGGCCAGGACGTTGACGGCCGGCCCGGAATACAGGAACGCGGTGGCGGGTCCGATGCCGGCGCCCCGGGTGTAGATGCCGGCAAAGAGCGGCAGAACCGTGCACGAACAGACCGCCAGGACGGTTCCGGAGATGGAGGCCACGGAATAGGAGACGATCTTTCCGGCGGTGGCGCCGAAGTACTTGAGCACCGATGCCTGGGATACGAACACCGCGATGGCCCCCGCGATGAAAAAGGCCGGCACCAGGCACGTGAGCACATGATGGTGCGCATACTCCCGGAGCATCATGAAGGCCTCCAGCCCCGCCTGCCGGATCCGGGGATGGTCCCAGGGCACGGTGTAGCATGCGATAAAGACCAGGACGATGAGCAGCAATTTGGTTCGTTCTTTCAATCCGGATACCTCCCCTTGTCCACGGTGGTGGTGCAGCAGGCGCGTTTCCCTTTGAAGCTAATTGTTATATGCCGATTTGGTGATATAAAAGGCCCAAAAAAATTTACCGGGCGCAGATCTCCTCCCGCCGGATCGCGGGGAGCCTTTCCAGCAGTTCCCGTACCTCGGGGTCCTCCTCCATCCAGTGCCGGAGGTTCCCCAGAAGGCTGGCTACGTAAGGGCTCCGGCCGCCGTCGGCCAGGTGGTAATTGACCCACAGCCCGTCTTTTTCGTAGACAACGAACCCTGCTTCTTCAAGTATTTTCAGATGCTTGGACACGGTCGGCTGCGCGATTCCCAACGCCTCCTGGAGCTCGCACACGCACATGCTCCGGTGTTGCAGCATCTTTACGATCTTTACCCGGTTCGGATCCGAAAGGGCTTTCATCGCCTTGACAAAGGTCTTCATCCATCGTCCCCCACCATATTGCTTTTAAAGAATATAATGTCCCTGCGAATCTTGTCAAGCGATTTTCCGCGCCGGACCTTTTACGCCTCGTTCTCGTCGATGCCGTAGCGCTTGATTTTCCGCCACAGGGAGACGCGGTCGATTCCCATCATCTTGGCGGCCCGTGTCTTGTTCCCCTTACACTTGTCCAGGACCCAGCGGATATAGTGTTTTTCCTGTTCCTCCAGTGTGGGGATGGTGCCAGGATGGTGCCGGTACGTCTCGATGGAGAGGTTGCGGATGAAATCGGGGAGGTCCTCGGGCCGGATGGCCGGTCCGTTCTCCAGGGCCACGGCCCGTTCGATCACGTTTTCCAGCTCCCGCACATTGCCGGGCCAGCTGTACTGGGAAAGGAGCTCCATGGCCTCGGGAACGATTTCATGGATCTCCTTTTTCATGTCCCTGCTCTTTTGCGCCAGGAAATGGTGCGCCAGCATGGGGATGTCGCCCTCCCGTTCCGCCAGGGGAGGCACCTGGATGGTGATCACGTTGAGGCGGTAATAAAGGTCCTGGCGGAACCGGCCTTCGGCCACGTCTTCCTTCAGATCACGGTGGGTGGCGGCGATGAAGCGGACATCCACGGGAACGGGATCCACGCCTCCCACGGGAAGGAACTCCTTTTCCTGGATGACCCGCAGCAGTTTGACCTGCATGCTCAGGGGCATGTCCCCTACCTCGTCCAGAAAGACCGTCCCCCCGTTTGCCGCCTGCAGAAGGCCCGCCTTGTCGCCGGCGGCCCCGGTGAAGGCCCCCCGTTTATGCCCGAACAGTTCGTTGGCCATCAATTCCTCGGTAAAGGACCCGCAGTTGAACGCCACGAACCGCTTTTCCGACCGGGGACTCAGGTGGTGGACGGCCTTCGCCACCAGCTCCTTTCCTGTTCCGCTCTCTCCCAGCACCAGCACGTTGCTGTCCGACGCGGAGATCTGCTGCACGGTGGTGAGCACCGGCATGAGCGCCTCGCTCTTGCCGACGATAAAGGGAACCGGCCGGGCCTTCTTGAGCGAGGCCTTGAGTTCCAGGTTCTCCAGACGGAGCCGCCGCTTGAGGAGGGCCTCCCGGGTGGTCTGGCGGACCTCCTCTATCTTGTACGGCTTGGCGATATAGTGGTAGGCGCCTTCCTTCATGGCCTCCACCGCGGAACCGACCGTGGCGTACCCCGTGATCATGATCACCTCGGTATAGGGCTGGAGTTCCCGGCTTTTTTTCAGGACGGCCATGCCGTCCACCCGCTCCATCTTGAGGTCGGTCAGGACCACGTCGAATTCCTTCCGGTTCAGCTGGTCGAGGGCCTTTGCGCCGCTGTCCACGGCCACCACCTCGTATCCCTCTTTTTTGAGGATATGTTCCAGGTTCCGCCGCGCGATGGCCTCGTCTTCCACGACGAGTATGGTTTCTTTGGCTGCGTTCATCGGTATACCGGGTGCCGGGAGGGGACGGCTCAACGGCCGGGCAGGGAAACCGTGAAGGTGGTCCCGTTCCCCTCCTCGCTCTCCACCTGGATCCTCCCCCCGTGCTGTTCAATGATGCCGAGGGAAACGGAAAGACCCAGGCCCGATCCCTTGCCCACGTCCTTTGTGGTGAAGAACGGATCGAAGATCTTGGAGAGCTGTTCTTTCGGAATTCCCTGCCCCGTGTCCTGCACCTCGAAACAGAATCCCTTGATGTCCTTGTTGACGCAGGCGCTGATATTCAGCACGCCGCCGTCCGGCATGGCCTGGATCCCGTTCAGGATAAGATTGATCAATACCTGCTGGATGCGGCGCGCGTCCATGTCTCCCTCGATATCCTCGGGAACATCCACCCTGAGGTCCACGTTGGCGGGGAGTTCGCCCTTGATGAGTTTGAGGGTGTCGTCCACGAGATTCCGGAACCGGACCCGCCCCATGGTAAAGGTGCGCTCTCTCGAAAATTCCAGCAGGGCCTTTACGATGTCGCGGGCCCGCTGAATCTGTCCCTCGGTCTCGGTCAGGAGTTCCCGCTGATATGCCAGGTCCCCTTCCTCCAGTTCCTCCAGCAGGATCTGTATGGACGTGGAGATGTTGTTGAGCGGGTTGTTCAGCTCATGGGCCACCCCCGATGTCAGGGTCCCCAGGGAGGCCATCTTTTCACTCTGCACCAGCTGCTCGCTCCGGCGCTTGAGCTCGTCGAGCATGTGGTTGAGGCTGGTCACAAGGGATTCGAATTCATCCCCCTTGGAGATGGACGGGATGTTCTTGTAGTCGCCCTCGGATATCTTCCGGATGGCGTCTTCCAGGGACTTGAGGGGGCGATTGACGTTGAATATCAGGAAAAGAAGGACGAAAAAGGAGAGCAGGACGATCCCGACGAGGGCCAGGAGGTGGTAGACCCGCGATTCCCGGACGAGGCGGTTGACGTATTCCCGTTCCTGGACGAGCATCCGCTCCATGTCCACGGTGATTTTCCGGCCCAGGGCCCGGATGCGCTCCTGGCGCTCGGAAAAGGTCCTGGCCAGCTCGTCGTTGAGCACAAAGGAACGCCCTTTCCTGTGGAGGCCGAGCAGGGTGGCCAGTGCCTGTTCGTATTTCCGGATGTCCTCCAGTTTGCGGCCCAGGTCTTTCGCCCGGGTAAACCGGCCGAATACCCGGATGATCTTCGACAGTTTTTCATCCGCCTGTTTTGCGTAAGAGAGGGCCTCTTCAAGGTTTGCGGGCTCCAGGTAAAGAAAGTAGTTTTTTTCGTACCGGCGGGATTCCAGGATGGTATTGAGGAGATCGTCCTTTTTCTCCAGGATCTGCAGCTTCTGGTTCAGCAGGTGGTGCTTGTGGTAATTCAGGTACCACATGGACCCGCCGAGAATCAGGAAAAGGGAAATGACGATGGTGATTTTCCGCCGGATGCTGATTTTCATGTCGGGCCCTTCCTCTCCCCGCCGCTCACCGCCGGCACCCGTCCGTGATCAGGTGCAGTAAGGCGAATCGATATCGCATACCACTTCCTTAACCCCCGGGATATCGCGGGCCACGGCCTGGATCTCCCGGTTCAGGTCGTTCCGGATCTGCTCTTGGACCGTGGCCTGGATTTTGGGGCTGGTCACGCCGGAACGCTTGATCTTCTGGCCCTTTACCCGCACGTGGACCATCCCGTCTTCAGCCGTGACGCTGGCCTCGCAGACCTTTTTCAGGGCGGCCTCCACGTGGCTGCCCAGGGCCAGGTCGCAGATCTTCTTGATGGACTGCGGCGTGGACTGGAACGTGGGCCGGTGGGCCGCCGCGCAGATGAGTTCGCACGCTCCTTCCACCCGGAGCCGGCCGATGCGGAGAACCATGTCGTAGAGGTTCGGGTCCGCCACCTCCACCTTGTACAGGTAACGGGTCCATGCCGCCCTCCGGGAGTCGGCTTTTTCGAGCCATGCCACGGCCGCTTCCCTGGACAGCCCCTTCTCGGCCCGGCAGAGGGCGATTCGGTCCTCCATGTCGGCGATGATCCGGACCTTCAGCACATGGGCGATCTCGGGGACAAGGAGATGGCCGGCGTGCCCGTGATAGACCACGTTGTCTTTTTTGATATGCTGCAAAAGGGCCGCCCGGAAAAAGGAGAGATACTTGTCCTGTCCGTGCGTGAGCCGTTCCAGAAAGGAAGGGGTCTCATGGATCGACTTGAGAAGGGCCTTCTCGGAGACATTGAAAAAATGGGAGGCCTCGATCAGGATCTCCCGGCTGACACACTCATACCCCAGTTTTTCCGCAACCTTCTCGGCGATTTCCTTCCCCCGGCTGAAGGACCCCCTTGAAATCGTAATGATGGCCATCTTGCTTACAACCCTCCTTGGCAGGTTTTCTTTTGGTGAAACGCCTGATTCAGATTAAAATCCATGGCTTGAATCTTACTGGATTCCATAGAAGAAATAAAGCACGCAGAGCTCCACGGCCAGGAAAATTATGGTCATGAAGACCCCGGCCTTGGCATAATCCACGGTGCGGTACCCGCCGGGCCTCATGATGAGTGCATTGACCTGGTGGGTGGGCAGCACGAAGGTGTTGGACGCGGAAAGGCCCACCACCAGGGCCGCCATGCGCGGGTCGCCCCCGGCCATGACCGCCATGTTCATGCACAGGGGGACCAGAAGGACCGTGGCCCCCACGTTGGAAATGACCAGCGTGAAAAAAGAGGTCATGATCCCCACCACGGCAAGGAGCATGATGGGCGTGGGCTGCCCGATAAGGGCCATGACGTTCTGGGCGATAAAGGCGGCCGTTCCGGTCTTTTCAAAGGCGATGCCCAGGGGAATGAGGCCCGCCAGGAGGAAGACCGTCATCCAGTCGACGGCCCGGTATGCCTCGTCCACGGACAGGACCCCGGTGATGATCATTCCCAGGGCGCCCGACATGAGACCCACCGACAGTTTGACCTTGAACACGATGATCTGGAGCAGCGCGATGGCCAGCCACATGACCGCCAGTCCCGCCTTCCCGGGGCGGAGGATCTCTCCCTCCAGCGGAGTGGCAAAGGTCAGTGCCCTGGGCTGAGGCCGGTTTTTCAGGATGTGGAAACGCTCCCATGGTCCCTGGAGGAGCAGCGTGTCGCCCATTTGCAGGCGGATGCGGGTCAGGCCGCTGTAGTAAATCTTGTTGTGCTTGAACAGGGCCACCGGGTTGACGCCGTAGAGCTCCTTGAAGTTCATCTCCTGCATGGTCCGTCCGATCAGCTCGGAGCGGGGCGAGACGATGGTCTCCGCCATGCCGGCGTTGGTCCGGGAAAAGACCTCCGCGAATTCCTCCAGGCCGGGCTTGATTTCCCACCCGGTTTCCCTGGCCAGGGCCCGGACGTTCCGCTCCCGTCCCACCACGGCCAGATCATCCCCGGGGGAGATCCTGTCCGAACTCCGGGGAACAAGGGTCTTCTCCCTCCCCTGCCGGTGGGAGATGGCCACCACGGTGACGAGGAATTTTTCCCGGACCTCCAGATCTTCCAGGGTCTTCGGTCCGTCGAAATCCTCCGGTACGTGCAGTTCGTATATGGTATCCAGCGCGCGATAGGCCTCGATCAGGCTGGCCGTCACCCCCTTATCGGTTTCTCCTTCGCCGGCCGGCAGGACGAATTTTCCGAATATGATAAAATAGATGATGGCGCTCAACAGGAGGCAGATGCCGATGGGCGTCTGGGTGAAGAGCCCGAAGGGCGCCAGTTTTTCTCCTCCCAGGACCATCAGGTCGTTCAAAAGGATGGTGGGGCTGGCGCCCACCAGGGTAAGGGTCCCGCCGATGATGGCGCAGAACCCCATGGGCATGAGGATTCGCGACACGGGGATCTCCATCCGCTTGGCGATCCGTTGGGTCGCCGGCAGAAAAAGGGCCGCGGCCCCGATATTCTGCATCATGCTGGAGATCAGGCCCACGGTGCCGGATATCAGGGTGATGATCCGTTTTTCGCTGTTCCCGGCCAGCTTGATGATGGGACCCGCCACCCGGTTCATGACGCCGGTCTTGTCCAGTCCCGCGCCGATGATGATCACCGCAATAATGGAGCAGACGGCGTTGCTGCTCAGCCCGACAAAGGCCTCCTTGGCGCTCACCAGCCCGATGAGCGGCAGCAGCACCATCATCATGATCCCGACCACATCGACCCTTACCCACTCGGATACGAACAGAAAAATCACAAATGCCAGTACAATCATCGTCATCAGCATCTGGGCTGTCATCTCACGTGCTCCTTTCCCTCCCCATGCGCCGGGCCGCGCCTCCAGGGCAACCGCCCGGGAGCGCCGTTTTCACCGCGCCTGCGACGTTGCAGGTTTTTCGGCAGATGATGACCGCGGCATGACCTGCAATCTTAATACATACGGCAAGCTCCGCGCCTGTAAAATTCAGGTGTTACTTCTTGTTTTCTTTCCTGAACCAGAAACACAAAAAAAATGTAAAGGCGATCAACGCC
>CAZCVB010000100.1:0-5105 GCA_964501805.1 uncultured Desulfobacteraceae bacterium
CGCAGTCCGCCACCACCTTCAGCCCCGCCGGGGCGCGGGTGTCGGGAAGGGTGCGTGTCACGAAAGCGGCATAGCGCTCCGTGGCGTCGGAAATGACCGTTTCCCGGCCTTTTTCGGCCGCGGAACGGGAGGGGAGGCCGGACAGGACCCACTCCTCGATCCGGGCCTCCTCGTCCTCGGAGAGCTTGAATCCCTCGTGGGAGAACACCTTGAACCCGTTGTATTCGGATGGATTGTGAGACGCGGAGACCACGATGCCGGCCCCGGCGCCCAGTTCCCTGGTGAGGAAGGCCACCGCCGGGGTGGGGACGACGCCGAGGCGAAGGGCCGTTCCGCCGCCGTTCACGATTCCGGATACGATGGCGTTTTCCAGCCGCTCGCCCGATCCGCGGGTATCCCGCCCCAGGGCGATGGACGGTTTTTCCTGCCTGCCGAGGCAGAAGCGGACCATGGCCCGTCCCAGGTTGAATCCCGTTTCTTCGGTGACGGGTTCCCGGAAGGCCAGCCCCCGTATCCCGTCCGTGCCGAACAGTTTTCCCATGGCTATCTCCCCGATATCCTGAATCCCGGCACGAGACCCGATACCTGTTCCATGACCGCGTCCACCAGGCCCTGCAGCCAGGCGGTTCCGCCGGCGGCCGCTTCCGCATCAAGGCCCCGGATCGCGTCCAGGTAGCGCGTGTCTCCGCGGCCGGCGCGCTTCTCGATTTTCTCCAGGAACGGCGCCCTGAGAGAGGGATTCCCTTTCAGATCGCGGCTTTTTTCAATCACATCCCGGATTTGGGGCCATTTTTCACGGAACATCCGCTTTTTGTGGACGAGGGACCCGGGATCGGGGGCGACGTCCGTCCCCGGATGGTCCCCGGTGGCCGCCGGCATCCGTTCCGCCACCTCCCGGAGCCGTTTGAGCCTTTCGGAGAGGGCCATGTCTATCTTGGCAACGGCCCCGGCGAACAGGGCCTTTTCCATGGGGGTTCCGGTCATGAAGCGGGACCGGACATCCAGGTACCACCTGCGAAGGGCGATGAGGTTTGCGAGAAAGAGGGTGTTCTGCCGGAGGATCCGGCCGATGTTGCCATACTGTCCCCGGTGAAACGGCACGCTCCTGGCCACGGTCGTGTGTCCCAGCAGCATGGTGTTCCGCCTGAGAATGTCCTTGCGGACGATGGTGCCCGCCGCCACCACCGTGCCGTAGGCGATGCAAACCGGGCCTACCAGCGCGCCCTGTCCGCCCAGGAAGACGGGCGGCTGGTTCACCATGACGCCGCGGGGGACATCCCCGATAAGGGACGCCGTGGCCTTGTCCTGGTTGGGGGTGTAGTTGAAGTGGATATAGGAACTCCCCACCTCGCTGTGGTTTTTTTCGTCCGTGCCGCCGGCCATCAGGCAGTCGCAGAAATTGATCAGGCTGCCCAGGGTGACGAATGGAAACAGGATGGTCTGCTTCAGCCCCACCGTGTGGGCCCCCCTGGCCCCTTCTTCCAGGAGGCAGCCCTCCCGGATCTGCGCGCCGGAACCCATGGCCGCGCCGTCCAGGAAGCAGGCGTCATGGAAGAAGCCGCCTTTCAACCGGACCCCTTTTCCAACCTGGCAGTTATGGATGGTGGCCGGGGCCTCGGACCCCAGTTCAACGCCCGGCAGGATCAGGGTATCCGCCCCGTACAGTCGGCATCCGGAATGGATGACGACCCCGTCCCCGGATATCCGGTCCGCGTCCACCTCCGGTCCGATCTCCACGGATTCCGGGCAGGGGATCCGGACTCCCTTTTCCAGCAGTCGGTCCAGGATGCCTTTTCCCATGAGTTGGGTTTTCATGCCTTCTCCCGTAAACAGGGTTCCGTCCGCCTCCGGTCAGCGGTCGATATCCCGGTGAATCAGCGTGACTTCCCGTCCCGTCTCCCTGAAGTGCCGGAAAAGCTCTTCCGCCACGGTGACCGACCGGTGCCGGCCGCCGGTGCATCCGGCGGCGATGGTCAGGTAGGACTTGCCTTCCCTTTCATAGAGCGGGAGCAGGTAGTCCAGAAGATCATGATATTTCCGGAGAAATTCCCGCGTCTCAGACCACTGGTTCACAAACCGCCGGACCCGCCGGTCCCGGCCGTCCAGCCCCTTGAGCTCCGGGACGAAATAGGGGTTGGGGATGAACCGGACGTCCATGACGACATCGCTCTCCAGGGGCACGCCGTACTTGAAGCCGAATGACACGATCCCGACCCGCATCCGGTCGGTTTTCACGCCGGCGTAAGCGTACTGGAAGATGACCTCCTTGAGTTGGGGGGCGGTCATTCGGGAGGTGTCGATGATCCGGTCCGCGGTTTTCTTCAATTCTTCCAGCTGGGCCTTTTCGGCCCGGATGCTCTCGGGAAGACTCGCTCCCGTTGTGAGCGGGTGCTGCCGGCGCGTCTGGCTGAACCGTTTCAGCAGCACCTCCTCGGCGGCCTCGAGAAAAACGACCTGCAGGCGGTGTCCCTGTTCCCTCAGCCGGCCGAAGATCTCCCCGTACTGCCGGATGAACCCCGGTTCCCTCAGGTCCATGCCGAAGGCCAGCTTCTGGACCTCGGAGACGCTGGCCGAACGGATCTCCAGGAACTTGGGCAGGAGCATGACCGGCATGTTGTCCACGCAGAAATAACCGGTATCTTCCAGCGCGTCCAGGGCCGTGCTTTTTCCGGAACCGGACAGCCCCGTGATGATGACGATGTTCAGATTTTTCAAAGAGGGCCTCTCGTGCCGTTTTCCCGGCGTTTCCCGCCGCCTTTGCCGCGTTTTATGCCGCCGGATCGAGTTCAATCTACATAAAATACCCCGTCTCTTCAAGTCCAATCGCCGGGCCGGGTCCACGGGTCCGCTTGAATTCACGGGTGGGATGGGGTATTGGGATACCGGTAAGGCTTCGATCATACGGAATGGATTCAGGGAGGGAGCCCGCGGCGGCCTCGATATGCCGGCGCCGGGGTTATGGGTGTGATGAAGAGATTCGCGTTCTGCCTGTTTGAATATGTCCCCTACGGCGGCATGCAGAGAGACCTGCTCCGCATCGCCCGGGCCTGCCGCCGAAGGGGTCACCGGGTGGATCTCTTCGCCCGGTACTGGCGGGGTGAAAGGCCCGGAACCCTGAGCGTCACCCTCCTTCCGGGACGCGGGATCACCAATCACGGCCGCTCCGAATCCTTTTCCGGCAGGCTCATGCGGTTCCTCTCGGAACAATCCTACGACGCGGTGGTGGGATTCAACAAGATGCCCGGGCTGGATCTCTATTTTGCGGCGGATGCCTGTTTTGCGGCCAAGGCCCGCACCCGGGGCCCCTGGTACCGTCTCACCGGGCGCTGCCGCAGCTACCTGCGCCTGGAAAGGGCCGTTTTTCATCCCGCATCGAAGACGGAGATCCTGCTGATTTCCGAAAAGGAAAAACCGGTCTTCATCGATTGTTACGGGACCCAGGAAGAACGGTTCCACCTGTTGCCGCCGGGGATTTCGAGGGATTGTCTTCCCGGGGACGACGCCGGCGCCGTCCGGGCGGCCATGAGGCGGGAACTGGGCGTTTCTCCATCCCGGAACATAGTCCTGATGGTAGGTTCCGGTTTCAGGACAAAGGGCGTGGACCGGGCCGTCCGCGCCGTTTCATCCCTTCCCCGGGAGGTCCTTGAAAAGACCCGTCTGTTTATTGTGGGCGAGGACCGGCCCGGGTCCTTCCGGCGGCTGGCCCGGCGGCTGGGTGTGAGGGACCGCGTCCGCTTCATGGGCGGCAGGAGGGACGTCCCCCGTTTTCTGGCCGCGGCCGACCTGCTGCTTCATCCCGCTTACAGGGAGAATACCGGCACGGTCCTCCTCGAGGCCATGGCGGCCGGTCTTCCCGTCCTGGCCACCGATATCTGCGGCTATGCGGGTCATGTGGACAGGGCGGGCGCGGGGCGGCTGGTCCCGTCGCCCTTTCGGCAGGAGATCCTGGACCGGTTGCTCCTCTCCATGCTGACCTCGGACAAGAGAGACCAGTGGGGAAAAAACGGGACGGCATACGTCTCCCGAACCGATGTCTTCAGCCTGCCGGAGAAGGCCGCGGACATCATTGAACAGGTGGCGTCGTGATCGTACTGCCCCAGGCCTGGATGGAAGACCTTGAAGGGAAGGATCCCTTTGAAACGCTTTTCGCCGTAAAAGGCGAGGTCTACCGGGAGCAGCAGGCGCGCAGGACGCTCCGGTTTTCATACAGGGGAAAATACTATTTTGGAAAGTTTCATTCCGGTGTGGGCTGGCGCCAAGTGTGCAAAGATCTCCTTCAACTGCGGATGCCCGTGCTGGGTGCGCAAAACGAGTGGCGCGCGATCCGGCGGCTCGCGGAACTCGGGATTCCCACCACCCCGCTGATCGGGTACGGCACCCGCGGGAGGAATCCCGCAAAGCGCCGCTCCTTTGTCATCACGGAAGAACTGTCCCATACCGTCAGCCTCGAGGATTTCTGTCGCGAGTGGGGGAAGGTACCACCCGACCCGGCCCTGAAACGGGCGCTGATCGTGAAGGTGGCGGAGATCGCCAGGATCCTCCATGAAAGCGGGATGAACCACCGGGATTTTTATATCTGTCATTTTCTCCTGGATATCTCCCGCGGCGCGGCGGGCCTTGATCCCCGGCGCTTGCGGCTTTACCTGATCGATCTTCACCGGGTGCAGATCCGCCGCCGGACCCCGGCGCGCTGGCGGATCAAGGACCTGGCCTCCCTCTGTTTTTCGAGCATGGACGCCGGGCTTTCATGGCGGGACCGTCTGCGGTTTGTCCGCATCTACCGGAATCGGCCCCTGCGGGAGGTGATGGCCGAAGAACGCCTCTTCTGGCGGCGGGTAAACCGGCGCGCCGCCGCCCTCTACCGGGAGTTCCAGCGGAAACATCCCGGCCCCGCACAGGTCGCGGACTGACCCGAATTCATGGCCCGGAACATGCCGGTACGGGGTCGATCCGGTTTTACGGGGCCTGTCCGTCACGGATGAATCCATGTTGCCGGGATTTGCGGAGAAACACCCTGCGGGCGCGGGGGGCAAGGCGTGAATGTTCCAGGTATTGCGCCACGAACCGGTCCATGCCGAACCCGTAAAGGGCGGCCCGGTCTTCGG
>CAZCVB010000100.1:5205-8431 GCA_964501805.1 uncultured Desulfobacteraceae bacterium
TATTGCGCCACGAACCGGTCCATGCCGAACCCGTAAAGGGCGGCCCGGTCTTCGGGATACCGGAGCATGTGCCTGAAATTTCGGATCCGCTTCCGAACGGTCAGGGAGGCGCGCGAGATGCGGACTTCGGACACGTCGATCAGGCCGAAGCCGCCTTCCGGCGGAAGGACCACGTTTCCGAAATGAACGGCGCGGAAGTAAACGCCCTTCTCGTGCAGGAGGGAAAGAAAGGCCGCGAAGGGGGCCAGGACCCGGTCCCTTTCTTCCGCGTCGCCAAGGGCCTCGCGAAGGGTCCGTCCTTCAAGGGGATGGTACACCACGGCGTGGCGGTGGATGCCGGGAATGCGGAAGGTTTCGGCCACCTGCACCGTCGGCACTCCGAGCGCGCGCAGTTTTCGCGCGGCCCGTTCGAAACGTCCCGCATAGGGCCGGATGACGGCGGATGAGACGAGCCGTTTCAGACGGAACAGCTTGAGCATCCGTCCGTCCCGGAGGGCCAGGACCTTGTCGCCGAAGCGATCCCTTGAGACGACCTCCGCCCCGGCCACCAGCCGTTCATATGCTTCCAGGTCCAGCCGTTTCATCCCGGCCCCCGTGATGCTCCGCCCTGCCGGGGGCGGGTGATGCCGTGTCGGTCTTTCTGAGGGCCAGGTAGCACTGCGGTGAGACCCCCGGCCAGGTCGCGATCTGCTCAACGATCTCCAGCCCCGCACACGCGATATCTCCGGCAAAGACGTGAAACGGGATGGGAATCCGGTCCGTCGCCTTTTTCCGCCTGAGGGCGTTCTTATAGAACCGCCACGCATCCAGTGCCCGGTTGCAGAAGAAGGAGACCACGATGGTTCCGGAACAGATCCGGCCCAGCTCCTTCAATGCCCGTTGCCGGGTCTCCGGTTCCCTGAAGTGGTGGAACAGCCGGTTGCAGACCACGGCGTCGAAGGCGTCGTCCCTGAAGCCCGTATCAAAGACGCTGGCCACCACCACCCCGGCATATGCCGTCCGGCCGTCCCGTTTCCGGGCATGTGCGGCCATGTGGGGGGAGGAATCGGCGGCCGTCACCCGGTAGCCGAGTTCCGTCAGGAAAGGGAGCAGCCGGCCCGTGCCGCAGGGGAGATCCAGGACCGCCGCGCCGGGGGGAACCGCCCGGAGTCCCCGGCGGATGCATGCGGTCTCCCGCCTGTGCCGCCGGGTTCCCTCCAGGGCCGTTGAATACCGGGCCGCCGCCTCCGGTGTTGCGAAGCGGGTGCGGATCTCTAAAGCGGACGTGCGGCCGGATTTCGGGGCTGTTTCTCGGGGCGTCATCCGTCAATCTTTCCCTTTCGTCACCAGAACGTCTTCCATGATGAGATACCGGAGATCGGAACCGAAAAACATGTTCAGGGCGTCGGTGGGGGAACAGACGATGGGCTCTCCCCGCCGGTTCAGGGAGGTGTTGAGGACCACCGCGTTTCCGGTCAGGGTCTCCAGCTTTTCGATGAGGCGGTAGTAGCGGGGGTTGGTGTCGCGGTCCACCACCTGGGCCCGGCTGGTGCCGTCTTCATGGACCACCTCGGGGATCCGGCGGCGCCATGTTTCCGCTACGTCGAACGTGATGGTCATGTAAGGTGCGGGATGGTCGGTCTGAAGGATGTCTTTCGCCACCCGGTCCAGGATGCTGGGGCAGAAGGGCCGCCACCGTTCCCGATACTTGATCTGCTCGTTGATCCGGTCCGACATGCCTTTAATGTCCGGGCGGCCCAGGATGCTGCGGCATCCCAGCGCCCGGGGTCCGAATTCCATGCGTCCCTGGAACCATGCCAGGGGATGCCCGTCCGCCACGATCCGTGCGCCCCTCTCCGGCGCGTCGTCGATCACCCGCCATACGGGCCTTCCGGGATGGCGCCGGGCCGCTTCCACGCATTCCCCTGTGGTATAGGACGGCCCCAGGTACACGTGGCGGAGGCGCTCCACCCGCACCCCGGACATGGCGGCGGCGTAGGATGCGGCGCCCACCGCGGTGCCCGCGTCGCTTGCGGCCGGCTGAACGAACAGCCTGCGGACATACGGTAGCGAGAGGATGCGCTGGTTCAGTTTCACGTTGAGGGCGCTCCCGCCGGCGAAGCAGAGGTCCCCGGTTTCACGCAGGATGTCTCCCAGATAGTGGTCCAGGAGCCTCAGCGAGACCTCTTCGAACATCTTCTGCATGGCGGCCGCGTAGTGGATATAGGGCTCGTCCGCACTCTCGTCGGTGCGGCGGGGTCCGAGCCATTCGATGAGTTTCGGGCTGAAATAGAATCCCACCCCGTTTTCCTTGTACCGCCTGAGCCCGATGGTATTCACCAGGCGGGTGTTGACCCGGATGTCCTTCCCGTTGAAATCGAGCAGAGGCCCCAGGTCGAACCGGTCCGGGTCGCCGTAGGGGGCCATGCCCATCACCTTGTACTCGCCGTCCAGCATCTCGAATCCCAGGTACTCGGTGATGGCGCCGTAAAGGCCGCCCAGGGAATCGGGGTCATAAAATTCCCTGATCTTGTGGATCTTCCCCTCTTCACCGTACCCGAAAAAGGTGGTGGCGTATTCCCCCTTGCCGTCGATGCCGAGGATCGCTGTTTTTTCCGTGAACCCGCTCAGGTGATAGGCGCTGCTGGCATGGGCCAGGTGGTGTTCCACCGGAACGAACCGGATGCGGTCCCAGTCGATGCCCAGGCGCCGGGTCACCTCCCGGACCTTCCGCACGTTCCGGCGGTACCGGCGGTTGCCGTTCAACAGGGCGTCCAGGGCCCGGTCGGGCGCATACCAGTAGCGCCGGGCATAGTGCCAGCGGTCGGGCCTCAAAAGACCGATCCGGGCATAGGGAAAGGCCACCACATCCACCCGCTCCGGACCGATGCCCGCGTATTCAAGGCAGAACCGGGCGGATTCCAGGGGAAGCCGGTTCTTGGCGTGCTTATCCCGGATAAAGCGTTCTTCCTCGGCCGCGGCCACCAGTTCGCCGTCCACGTACAGGGCGGCGGACGGATCGTGTGTGAGGGCCCCGGACAGGCCCAGGGTGACAAGAGACATTCCCTTTTCCAGTCCGTCAAGACGATGAAGGTGTTCACATCCCGTTTGAGGGCCTTGCTTCAACCCGCAAACGGCGACCTTCTCAAATGTCTGTGAAAATGTGCGGAAACCTTGGAATATAAAGGTTTTTACCTGGATTTTGCAAGCGTCGAGTTTGCCGAAGATGCAAGGCATCGGCCGCGCA
>CAZCVB010000101.1:0-8332 GCA_964501805.1 uncultured Desulfobacteraceae bacterium
TGACATACAACCCAAAAATACACGCGCCTCTTCAGACGGATGCGAAGGGAGGGGAATAAAAAAAACCACGCCGGGCGGACGTGGAAAAAGGGTGCCGGTAACGGATGTCGCCGGCCGATGACAAACCCGCGTATCACAAGGTCCACTCCCCGCTTTCCCGGGCCGCATTCACCACCATGCCGGAATCGCGTTCACGGGCAAGGGCCCGGCACCGGTCCCGGATGGCCGTCACCTCGGAATCGATCCTCGACGGATCGTGATGAAAAAGGACCAGTTCTTTTACATGCGCCTTCAGCGCCAGATCCAAAGCGGAAAGATAATCGGAATGTCCCCATCCCTTCCGGTCCTTGATCTCTTCGGGCGTGTACTGGGCGTCATGGATCAGGATGTCCGCCTCACTGCAGAACCGGATATAGTCCTCCGGATGCCGATCGGCCCACGCATCCCCGGTGAGTTCATTGTCCGTGAGGAACACAAGGGTCTTTTTCCCTTCCCTGAAACGGAAACCGAACCCGCCCTGCGGATGCTGGAGCGGGATGGCGTCCACCGTCACGCCGTCGATCGTCAGGGGTCCATGGCTCAATTTATCCACGTAATGAAGCCGGGCCTTAAGGTCGTCGAACTTGATGGGAAAAAAGCCGTCCCCCATCTTGTTCTCGAACGGAATGGCCAGACCCGTCATGCATGAAGGAAAACCGTCAACGGTAATCCTGCTGTCGGGAAGGTAGACCGGATCGAAAAACGGGACCCCCTGGACATGGTCCCAGTGGATATGGGTGATCAGGAGATGGATATCGATTTTTTCACCGGTCGAAACAAGGGATTGCCCCAGGGCCCGGATCCCGGTTCCCGCGTCAATGATGATCTTTCTTCCACTTTCCAGCGTGATCTCGACACAGGTGGTGTTCCCGCCGTAGATAATGGTATCTTTTCCCGGGACCGATATGGAGCCCCTGGTTCCCCAGAACTTGATCCTCATGTCCCACCTTGTTCCGGCTGATCGGCGAAGTCTCGATGCTCAGAAAAGAGCCGTTTGTCAACAGGATTGCGAATAATGTAATTTACGTCATCGCGTAACCGCTGTCAATCCAAAAGAATTCATCAATCCGGGAGACGCGGAAGGCATGGGACGCTACAGCCGAAGCTCGCAGGCGTCAAGGATCTTCATTGCTTTCCGCCTCAAATCGAGGGAGAACGGCTCTCCGCGCGCCAGCCCCTTTTCGGCCTGATCCAGGATGCGATAATAGCAATCCCACCCTTTTTTCTCGAATACGTACCGGTGGCGCAACAGGTCCGGATGCCGCTTGAAATCCCTGACAAGGGTGTGCAGCCGCCGGCTTCCCGTCTCAATCAGTTCAACGGCACGGGCGCCTTTTCCTTCGCCGAACAGGACCGACGCCCTGAGCGCCAGCCTCAGATAGACCAGCGTATGGGGAATCGCGGAGATGAAACAGCCCGTAAACGGATCCGTTGCCGCCTTGATTCGCGAAGACGGCCAGGGCAGGGCCCCGGCATAAAGGGAAAAAAGCAGAATGCGGATATAATCGCCGAGTTCCTTTCCCGTGACCGCGGACTTGACAGCATCCGCGGCGAACCCCTCCTTGTCGTGACGCATGATCAGCCCGTCCTTGTGCACGTAGCGGAGCAGTTTCCCCGCGTGGCGCCGGTAGAGACCGGCCAGCAGGTAGGCCTGGTCCTCGGCGCGGCCGATGAAACCGGGCGTAAACGGCCGGAAACGCCGCAGGCTGTCCACGAGGATTCCGCAGGTCCCTCCCGTGACATGAACCCGCTGGAGACACCGGGTCTTCCCGTCCAGGGCGCCTTTCCCGTACCGGGTCATCATCTCGAATTCCGTGGACAGGGCCTGGGGGAGACGGCTTTGGAAGATCCATTCATCTCCCCGGATATCGTCTTCCGGGTATCCGACATCCGGGGTAAACAGCGACCGCGCCGCGTCTTTTTGATTGACCAGGGCTCCCGCGATCATGCCCAGTTCCACCCGTTCGCCTTCCCGGTCCCTGCCGAGGGCCCCCCAGAGCGGCGTGCACAGGTGCTGAAACGCGGAGGCGCCGGTCTCTTTCACCAGCAGGTCCTGGGGAAAAACCTGGTCCAGATCGATCTTAAAGGTGGCGCGGACGCGGGGATCCATGAAGACCTGCCAGAATGCGGATACCGCTTTCAGAAAACTGTAATGGCGGCCGTATTCCCCGTCGACCCCGATGATTGCGTGGAGGGATTCCCCGTCTCCGCAGCCCGGATAATGCCGTACCGCCGGCAGCAGCACCTCCCGCGTGATCCGGGAACAATCCGTCTCACTCAGGGCCCAGACGCGCAGGTGGCGCCACCGAGGCCCGTGCCTCACCATCTCCTGGAGGCATGCTCCCGCCGGGTCCTGCAGCCCTTCATGGGTCACGGAGATGGACAGAAGGCAGCTCAGTTTCGCGTCGCCGGGCACCGTGCCCCGGGCCTTTTCAAAGGCCACGGCCCGGTCCAGTCCCCTGAGACCGTAAAGGAGTTCGTTCTGCTCCGGCGCCACCCCGACGGGCATGGGATGGTCATACCAGTAGCGCTGGGGGGCCTCCGCGGCACGGCGCAGCTCTTCCCTGACCGTTTCGGGAACGGCCAGCCCGTCCACGTCCTTCCCGGCCGCCGGAACGGTCAGGAGGACGTTGGACGTCCACAGGATCTCCTCCGCCGGATTTCGGATCGGATCGGGGTTGAGTCTTTCGATGCGGACGCTTCTCTTCTCGCGAAACTTCGCAACAAGCCGGTCCCGGTCCTCAGGGATGCCGATGCCTTCGGGAAAAAAGATCTCCCGGATCCGGACGGCGGCCTCCCTGCGGCGGTCCCGGTTCTCCGGCGAGCCGAGCCAGCGGGCCAGCCCGGACAGCTTTTCAAAAAAACCCCGATCCTCCTCGCATCTCTCTTCGATCTCGGACCGGACCAGGGAAATCCCGTCACGATAAAACGCCGCCGCATCCGTCCCCCCGCTCTTCCCTTCCCCGAAAATAAACGCTTCGGCCCGGGCGTACAGCGGGTGGGCGGCACCGGCCTGGACGATCAGAAACGCCGCGTTCAGGTTCCTCAGGGCAGCGTCCGGAGACGGATCATCCGGCCGGAACTGACCGGCGACATCAACGCCGCAAAGGGGCGCTTCCGTTTCCTCTCCCCCCACCAGGGCGCGGATGACGGCCCTGAATGCTTCATAGGCCTTTTCCATGTGGATCGACTCCGATGATTTGTGGAACATCATCTCCCGCCCGGCGCACATGCGGACCCGGGGGCGGCCCCCGCCTCAATCTACAAGACGGTGTCCCGGGAAGCCCCCGGATCCGCATTCAACCGGGCCAGGAGATGACGCACATCTTCCAGAATAAGGTATCCACACGGGATCAGCAACAGGGTAATGCCCGTGGCGAACAGCACCCCGAACCCCAGGCTGATGGCCATGGGTATCAGGAACTGGGCCTGCAGGCTTTTCTCCGTGAGCATGGGGGTCAACCCCGCGAACGTGGTGATGGAGGTCAGGATGATGGGGCGGAACCGCAGTCTCCCGGCCTGGAGCACCGCGTCGAACGGCGTCGTCCCTTCCCTTCGGATACGATTGGCGGCATCGATCAGTACCAGGGAATCGTTGACCACCACCCCGGAAAGGCCAACGATACCGAACAGGCTCAGGAGGCTCAGGTTAAACCCCATCAGCAGGTGACCCAAGAGGGCACCAACGATCCCGAAGGGAATGGCCAGCATAACGATAAACGGCTGGACAAACGATTTAAACGGGATGGCGAGAAGGGCATAGATACAGAAGAGGGCGATCACAAACCCGTGGATGACGTCGGCCATCGATTCCTTCTGTTCTTTGCCCTCCCCTTCGATGCTGTAACGGAGCCCGGGATGGTCCTGCACCAGCACCGGCAGGACCCGCTCCACCAGGTCCTTTCGGATCTCGCTGGCGTTGGCCGTCGCCTCGTCCACGTCGGCGGTGACCTTGATCACACGGCGGCGACGGGCCCGCTGGATGGTTGCGTACCCCCGTTTCATCTTCATCCGGGCCACCTCGGAGAAGGGAATTTCCGTCCCGTCGCCCATACGGATCCGCATGGTCTCCACGCGGCCCAGGGACCTGCGTTCCGGGTCCGGGTACCGGACCAAAACCTTTACCTCATCTTCCCCGCGCTGGAGTCTGAGTGCCTCGGCGCCGTAAAAGGCGTGACGCACCTGCCGCGCCAGATCATCCAGTGTGAGTCCCAGGCTCGACGCCCCCGGTTTCAGCCGCAATTGCAGTTCCTTCTTTCCCGGAAGAAAGCTGTCGCTCACATCGAACACCCCGGGATAGGTCCCCAGGCGGGATTTGAGTTCCCGGGTCGCGGCAAGGAGGTCCTCATGGTTGTCCAGCGAAAGATCCACTTCAATGGGGCTCCCCACGCTGAAGAGTTCACTCTGAAACACCACGCTTTTCGCGTCCGCCACGGGACCCACTTCCTTCCGCCACAGTTTTACCAGCCGCGTGGCGGCCACATCCCGCTTTTCTCCCTCCAGGACCTGGACGAAGACCTGCGCGAGATGGCTGCCGATCCCTCCGCTCCCCGCGGTGGGGCCGTGACCCCGCACCTGGGCCCCGATCAGGGAAACGCTGTACCGGAACAGGGGGGCCGATCCCTCCGGCCGCTTCCGGTCCTCCCGTGAAAGGGCGCGGACGGCGGCCCGTTCGATCCTGCCCACCACGCGCACGGTTTCCCTTACCGGCGTTCCGGCCGGCATGGTCAGGGAACAGGTGAGGAGATCGCTCTCCACCTTTGGAAAAAAGGTGAACTTGATCCACCCGGCCTGCCACGCGCCGAAGGCCAAAAACAGCATGCAGAGGCCCGCGGCCACCGTGACATAGCGCCATCGCAGGCAGACCCCAGCGACCCGGGTGTAGGGACCGTTCACGAACCGTTTCAGCCGGTCCGTCAGGAGACGCGCCGGCCTTTTTCCGCGTCTGCGTCCCGCCATGCCCCCCCTGCTCCGGGAGAGATGGGAAGGAAGGATCAGCAGGGCCTCGGTGAGGGAGGCCATCAATACCAGGATCACCACGATGGGGAGGTTCCGCATGAGCTTGCCCATGATGCCGGTCCCCATCAGAAGAGGCCAGAAGGCCGCCACGGTCGTGAGAACCGAAAAAACGACCGGCCGCCCCACCTCCACGGCGCCTTCCACGGCGGACGCCGCGGCGCCGAGTCCCTGCTCCCGCTTTCGAAACACGCTCTCCCCGATAACGATGGCGTCATCCACCACGATCCCCAGCACCATGATAAAGGCGAACAGGGAAATCATGTTAATGGACACATCAAAGAACGGCAGGGCCCACACCCCGGCCAGGAACGAGACGGGGATCCCCAGGGTGACCCAGAAGGCAAGCCGCAGGTCCATGAAGATACCCAGAAGGATGCTCACCAGCAGGAGACCCCAGGCCATGTTCTTGAGCAGGAGACGGATGCGGCTTTTGAGGAAGGTGGAACGGTCGTCATAGGTGGAGATCCGAATGCCGGCGGGCAGCCCGGGACGGATTTTCACGATGTAGTCCTTTACCGCGGATGCCACGGCCAGGGCGCTCTGGTCCGCCACCCGGAAGACCCGGACCACGGCCGCGGGTTTCCCCTGGAACCTGGAGAAGAGGTCGATGTCCTCAAATCCCTCCTTCAGGACCGCCATATCCTCCAGTGTGACACGGGTGCCGTCGGGCCGCGTCAGGATCGCGATATCCCTGTAATCCTTTGCATGGTACCGCCGGCCCTTGGTGCGGATCAGGATATCGCCGCCGGCCGTTTTGATATTCCCCGCCGGAAGATCGAGGCTCCCCTGCCTGACGCGTTCGGCCACGCGGCCCAGGGTCAAATGGTACCGCCGGAGCATGGTCTCCGGAATCTCGATATGAATCTCGGCGGTCCTCACCCCGAAAAGTTCCGCGTAGGTGATGCCCGGAAGATCGGTGATGTCATCCCTGATCCTCTCCGCCAGGCGCTTGAGGGTCGCCTCTCCCACATCCCCGTACACGGCCACATTGATGACATGCCTCCGGTGGGTCACCTCGCGCACCACCGGTCTCTCCGCCTCCTTTGGAAAGGTGGTGATCCGGTCCACCTCGGATTTGACCTCGTCCAGCAGTTCTCTCAGGTCCCAGCCCTTGATGACCTCGATGGTGACGGTCCCGAATCCCTCCCGGGCCGCCGAGTCGATCCGCTTGATCCCGGCCAGGCCCGCAATTTTTTCCTCCACCCGCCGGATCACGGCCTCCTCCACCTCTTCGGGAGACGCGCCGGGATATTCGACGGTTACGGAGATCTGATCCGGAGCGGTCTCGGGCATCACCTCCACCTTCATGGTCAGGCCGGTGACGATGCCGGCCAGAAGCAGGAAGACCATCAGGAGATTGGCGGCCACGTGGTTTTCCGTGAACCAGGAGATGACCGGTCTCATGGGCGTCCCGCCTCCGTAGCCGACACAATGCGCACCCGCATACCGTCCGTGACCACTTCCAGGGGCGACAGGACGATGGTCTCCCCGCTGTTGAGGCCCCGTGAGACCAGGGCGCTGTCGTCCCACGTCCGGGCCACGACCACCTTTCGAAACACCAGCCGGTGATTCCCGTTCACCACCCATACAACGGCGCCGTCATGCAACGCACAACGCGGGATGACCGCGGCCCCGGGCAGGACATGCCCCTGAAGCAACACGGTGACGAACAGGCCGACGGCCAGCGGCGGCCTTCCGGCATAGGGTCTTTCCACCCGGACCACGATATTCACCATCCGGGTCTTCTCGTCCAGCCTGCCCTCGGCCCGCACCACCCTGGCGCGGTAGAAAGATACCCTTCCCGCCAGTTCGGCCCGGACCCGGGCCGGTGTGCCGGGGCCCGGACCCGATGTGAAACCGGGCACATCCAGCCAGCGGAGGTCCTCCTTTTCCAGGGGCACCACGATCTCGGCGGAACGGGTGGAAAAAAGGGTCCCGAGGGCCTGCCCGGGCAGGACGTACTGGCCGATATCCACGTTCTCCTGTTCCACTCTCCCGTCGAAGGGCGCCCGCAACTCCGTCCTCTCCAGGTTCAGGCGGGCCTTCTCCAGGTTGGCCCGCTCGGCCTCCAGGCGGGCCCGCGCCGCCATCAACTGGGGTTCCCTGGCCACCAGGGGAGGCGGCGCCGCATCCCGGGTTCCGGCCGGACCGTGAACCGCCCATTCTTCGCGGGCCGCGGCAGAAGACTCCCGGGCCGTCATGAGAGCGCTTTCCGCATCCTTGACCTTTGCCTCGGCAAGGGTCACCGCCACCCGGTAGTCCGCCGGCTCGATGCGCAGGAGAACATCCCCCCGGCTGAACTGTCCGCCGTTCACCAGGGAGGAAGAGACATACACCACCTTCCCGCCCACTTCGGGCACCAGGCTGATCCGCCGGCACGCCCTCACGGTTCCATGCCCCTGGATGACCACCCGCCGGCTGCCGGTAGTCGCCTTCATGACCCGCACCACGGGGACCGGGGCCGACGGCCTTTGATGCCGGATGGCGGGCCTGTTGCCGGCAAGCCGGTTCATCCCCCACAGGCCGAGCGCCACCAGCAAAATGGCAAGCCCCAGATGGAGCAGTCGTTTTTCTCTTGTGGTCATGCGATCCCGCTCTCGTATTTGTTAAAGGTTGACAGAGCCGGAACGGCCGGATCCCGTCCGTGTTGCCGGGCACCGGTGATCCGGAGCAGACGGAAGCTCCTTTCCCGGAGCCGGATCAAGGCCGCGGAAAATATCCCGGTGATTCAGCGGCGTCCCGCCGTCCAGTTTCCGCCCAGGGACCGGTGAAGATCCACCCGGCTGACGAGAACGGCCAGTTCCGCCTGAATCACATTTTCCTCGGCCTGGAGCCGGGCTTCCCGGGCATCCAGGACGGCCGCGTAATCCGTCAGACCCCGGGCGTAACGGGCTCCAAGCACCGATTCGGTGGCGCGGGCCGCCGCCAGGTAATCCCGTTCGCGGGCACACCGCTCCTGTTGGGCCTCTCCCGTGAGGAGCGCCCGTTCCACCTCGGCAAAGGCGTTCAGCACCGTCTTGGCATAGTCCGCCACTCCCTGCCGGTACCGCGCCGCGGCGGCCCGTTCCACCGCTTTCAGCTTGCCCGCGTTGAATACCGGCTGGGTCATACCTGTCGCCAGATTCCACAGGTGGCTCCGGGATGTCAGGAGCCTTCTTAGCGCGTCGCTGCTGTACCCGAACGCACCGGTCAAGGTGATTCGGGGAAACCGGCTCGCCCGGGCCACCCCGATATAGGCGTTCAGGGCCTTGAGCCGGGCCTCGGCCGCCAGGAT
>CAZCVB010000102.1:0-8185 GCA_964501805.1 uncultured Desulfobacteraceae bacterium
GGGGCCGGTCAATGTACCTCTCCAGGAAGATGCGGTCGTCCCCGAACGCCTTCCGCGTTTCTTCCTGGCTGTCGCGGAGCGCAGGGATCACCTCCTCGTCCCCGTACACAATGCGCATGCCCCGGCCGCCTCCGCCCGCCGCGGGCTTCAGGAGAACGGGATACCCGATCTCCCTTGCGGCCCGCACTGCGTCGTCCGGATCGGAAACGGGATCGGGACGGCCCGGCACCACGGTCAGCCCCGCTTTTCCGGCCATGCGCTTGGAAGCGATTTTATCCCCCATGGTGGCGATGACCGCCGCGGGCGGACCGATGAAAGTGAGTCCCGCGCGGGAGGCCGCTTCTGAAAATCCGGAATTTTCGGAGAGAAATCCGTATCCCGGGTGGATCGCTTCGCAACCGTGTGCCAGCGCCGCCTCGATGATCTTCTCTCCGTCCAGATAGGATGCTTTCGAAGGGGAAGGCCCTATCAGGCGGGCCTCGTCGGCCTCCCGGACATGCAGGGCCCGGGAATCGATTTCCGAGAAGACGGCCACCGACCGGATCCCCATTTTTTTGCAGCTCCGGGCAATCCGGACGGCGATTTCTCCCCGATTGGCGATCAGAACTTTTTTGAACATCCGTCCTCCTCACAGGGGCATGTTGCCGTGTTTGCGGAAAGGTTTGTTCATCTGTTTGCCTTCCAGGAACTGCAGGCTCCGGATGAGGCGCTGCCGGGTTTCCCTGGGCGCGATAACGTCGTCGAGATATCCCCTTTTCGCGGCGATGAGGGGATTCACGAAGACCTTCCGGTATTCCTCCGTCTTTTCAACGAGCACGCTTTCCGGATCGGAGGACGCCTTGATTTCCTTCCGGTAGATGACCTCGGCGGCCCCCTTGGGTCCGAGGACCGCGATCTCCGCCGTGGGCCATGCGAAATTGATGTCGCAGCGGATATGCTTCGCGTTCATGACCAGGTAGGCGCCCCCGTATGCCTTTCGAAGGATGACGGTGATCCGGGGCACCGTCGCTTCCACAAAGGCGTACAGCAGTTTCGCCCCGTGGCGGATGATGCCGCCGTGCTCCTGCTCGGGCCCGGGCATGAAGCCCGGTACGTCCACCAGGGAGATGAGGGGGATGTTGAAGGCGTCACAGAAGCGGACAAACCGCGCCGCCTTGGTGGATGCATGGATATCGAGGACGCCGGCGAGGACGTTCGGCTGGTTGGCGATGAGCCCGATGGTCTGTCCCCCCAGCCTTCCGAACCCGCAGATAATATTTTTTGCGAAATGTCCATGGATTTCAAGGAATTCGGCCCCGTCCAGGATGCTGTGGATGAGGACCTTCATATCATAGGTCTGGTTGGGGTTCTCCGGCACAAGGTAATCCAGGGCGGGATCCGTCCGTTCAACCGGGTCCCTCAGGTCCAGGATCGGCGCGGCTTGCCGACTGTTGGACGGGAGATAGTTGATCAGGCGCCTGACCTCCCGCAGGCAGAGAATGTCGTTGGGCAGCACGAAATGGGCCACCCCGCTTTTCTCCCCGTGGATTTGCGCGCCGCCCAGGTCGTTCGATCCGATGTCCTGGTGGATGACGGTCCTGACCACGTTGGGACCGGTGACGAACATGTAGGAGGAGCCGTCCACCATAAAGGTGAAGTCGGTCATGGCCGGACTGTAGACCGCCCCCCCGGCGCAGGGCCCCATGATGCATGAAATCTGCGGGATCACGCCGCTGGCCAGCACATTCCGGTTGAAAATCTCCCCGTAGGCCGCCAATGCGTCCACGCCCTCCTGTATCCGGGCGCCCCCGGAGTCGTTGAGCCCGATAATGGGGGTCCCGACCCGGACCGCATGATCCATGACCTTGCAGATCTTCTGGGAATGCGCCTCGCCCAGTGATCCCCCCACGACAGTAAAGTCCTGGCTGAAGACGCATACCTCGCGGCCGTCGATGAAGCCGTGTCCCGTGATGACGCCGTCTCCCGGATAATCCGGATCATTGCCGACGGCGCCGCCCCTGCCCGTTTTGAGGAGGTCGAATTCTTCAAAGGAGCCCTCGTCCAGGAGAAGATGGATCCGTTCGCGGGCGGTCAGCTTCCCCTTGCGGTGCTGTTCCTCGATCCGATCCGTCCCCCCGCCCATCAGGGCCTTTTCCTTCAGGGATTCAAGATCCCTGAGATGATCATTGACGTGCTGCGGCATGATTCCCCCGTTGTTTCAATTGACCTGTTCCCCCTGTCACGGGATGTTCCCGGAGAAGGGAAAGATCCCGCCGGACGTCACCCTCCGGCGATGCCCGTCATGTCCACTGGGTGAGTTTATTCCCCGCCTTGTCGCTGAATGCGCCGACGATGATCATGATGAAATCGATCAGCGTCCAGACGCCCAGTCCGCCCAGGGTGAGGATCTGTAGAATCCCGGTCCCGATCTTCCCCACGTAGAACCGGTGGATGCCCAGGGCGCCGAAGAAAAAACAGAGCAAAAAGGCCGGAAGGATTCGTTTTTCACTCATGGATATGCCTCCTTTTTACGGGGTTTAAAGGGTGTCGGGCAAGCGCCGCCGGACGGCCGGATCCCGTGCCGCGGCCGTCCGGCGATGACGGTCGCCTCAGGAAGACGGATGAAACGCGCCGTGCGCCGCGCCCATCAGCGCGGTTCGTTCGTTCAGGATGACCCGGACCGGGATTTTTTCCATCAGGCCCCTGAACCTTCCTTTGTCCGTGAACGCCTCCATGAACTTCCCCTGCGTCAGCACGGGCAGGATCTTCGGAGGGATGCCGCCCCCGATGTAAATGCCGCCGGTGGTCATGGCGGTAAGCGCCAGGTTCCCGGCCACGGCCCCGAGGACGGCGGCGAAGCGCTCCAGGGTCCCCCTGCACAGCGGCTGGCCTTTCTCCAGGGCGGTTTCGGCGATCATCCGTGCGGGATCCGTTCCCTCCAGTTTCCGTTTGAGCCAGGCGGGTTCACGATAACGGCCCGAGTCCCTGAGCCACGAGTAGATATTCCGGATGCCCGGACCCGACAGGACCCGTTCGATACTCACATGTCCGAAGCGGGCCTGAAGGAACGCCCACAGGTCCGCCTCCGTCCGCGAGGCGGGGAAAAAATCGGCATGTCCCCCTTCCGACGGCACCGGGATCCAGCCGCCGCCGTGACGGATCAGCAATGCCTCGCCAAGGCCCGTTCCCGGACAGATGAGCCCCACATTCCCGTCCTTTGCGGCCCGGCCCCGGTTGAGGCGGACTGTTTCCCCGGCGGTGAGCAGCGGGACGGCCCGGGCCGCTGCGGCAAGATCGTTCATGACCCGGACCCCGCGCCAGCGGAAACGCCGCCGGATGCGTTTCTCCGATATCTCCCACGGGAGATTCGTGGCCCTGCAGCAACCCCTGGACACGGGTCCCGCGACCCCGAAGCAGGCCCTTTGAACGGGGAATGGGTGTTGTTCGAGAAACCGTTCGATCAGGTCTTCCAGGCGGGACCCTTCCCGGCTGGCGAAAGTTTCCATCACCCGGAGGCGCGGCCGCCGTTTTCCCTCGGTGAAAAGGCCCAGGCGGGTACGGGTGCCGCCGATGTCGCCGGCGAGGACGAGGGGCGTCTTTTTGATCGGCGGGGCCATATCTTTTGTTCCCCTGTCTGGCGGCGCCTAATCTCCAAGGGCGCGCGTCAGCTTTCCGATGTCCGTCACCGCGTCTTCCCCCACATGGAACCGGACCACGGGCCTGCCCGCGTCGAGAAGGGCCCGGCGGTCCCCAAGGGCCTGGGCCGTCTTGAGGGCTCCGAAGGTGATGGAGGATTCTTCCCTCCCTATCCGGTCTGGAACCGGGGCGTCTTCGGGTATGTCCGCGGTAATCTGGATGAAAAGGCCGTTCCCCCCGTCCCCCTTGTGAAGCTGGCCCGTGGAATGGAGGAACCGGGGGCCGTACCCGAGGGTCGTCGCCAGCCGTGTTTTCCGGTGAAGAGCGGAGCGGAGGTCCTGCAGCGCGGCCCATGTGTCCTCCCCGGGCCGGACGTAGGCCTGGAGGGCGATATAGCTCCGGCCGCCGCCGTTTCCCTTTCGCGCGGCGCCGAGAAACCGGTTGAACACGTCGGAAAGGCTCTCCGCCGGAAACGCGGCGGTCACCCGAACGCCCTCCGCTGCCAGCGTGGGGGCGTCATCCGGGAGCCGTCCTTCTTCCCGGAACGCGGCCACCATCCTGCGGGCCAGGATCTTTGCGGATTCCACGTTGGGCTGGTCAAAGGGGTTGATCCCGAGGAGATGGGCGGCAACGGCGGTGGCCACTTCCCAGCGGAAACATTCGCCTCCAAGGTCGTAGCGGTCATCCAGCGTGATATCGATTACCGGGTGACCCTGTTCGGCCAGGCGATCCAGGAGCGCGTCGTGGGTCGTGTCGCCGGAAAACCGCACACGGACGAACAGCCGGTCCGGGGCATAGGTCTCCGGCGGGGCCGGTCGTTCACCGTCCACAGGGAGGATCCCTTTTCCTTCTTTTCCCGTGCTCTCAGCGATCAACTGCTCCACCCATGCGCCGAAACCGGAAATGCCGGGAGAGAGGAACAGGGTGAGCTTGTCCCGCCCCGTTCGCGCCGCCTGCCCGATCACGGCCCCCAGCCATGCGCCGTGCTTTCGCCCTGTGGCGGGATCCACGGGCTCCCGGCAGACCGCCGCCGACCGCCCGGCCGATTCAAGCAGTTTCCGGATATGGATGCCCGCAAGGGCCGCCGGAACCAGTCCGAAGAACGACAGGGCCGAATAGCGCCCGCCGATATCCGGATCGTTCAGGAAAACCCTGCGGAATCCCAGGTCCGCCCCGGTGGAGGCCAGGGAGCTTCCCGGGTCGGTGATCCCGATGAAACGGCTGCCGGCCTTTTCCGGCCCCAGGGCCCGGGATACGTGGTTGTAAAAATACTTCATGAACGAGAGGGTTTCCACTGTCCCTCCCGACTTGGTGGACACGATGAAGAGCGTTCTGGACGGGTCGCGTTCCCGCGCATACCCGAGCACGGCGCCCGGGTCGGTGCTGTCCAGGACATCAAGGTCCAGGCAGCCTTCTTTAACGCCGAAGGACCGGCGAAACATCTCCGGCGCCAGGCTGGATCCTCCCATGCCCATGAGCAGGGCGTGATCGAATCCCGCGTCGCGGGCCTCCCGCGCAAAGGAAAGGATGTCCGGCACCGCTCGGCGCATCACGTCCGGGCTGTCGAGCCAGCCCAGGCGGTTCCGGATGTCCGACGGGTCGTCTTTCCATACGGTATGATCACGGGCCCACAGGCGATGGACGATGTTTTTTGCGCGAAGTTCCTCCAGCGCCGTATCTACTGCGGGCGCCAGTTCACCGAGACGGGCGGTGACATCCGTTTCGTTTTCCATTCGCCGCTCCTTTCCATCGGGCGGGAGTGAATCCTCTTGGGGAACAGGGCTTCCCCCGGGTAGCGGGCCATCCTCTAAGATCCGCAGTGGGCCATGTCGTAGAGCCTCCGCCCCATCCGGGACAAGTGGTCGCGGATGGGGCCGTCTTCTTTCCGGCTGGTCTTCATCGCCCGGATCTCTTCATTCCAGAACCTGAGGGCGTTCCGGAACGTGATCTGGGATACGGCCTCCCTGTGGCCGATGAGGCCCAGCTTGTGATATCGGAGTCCGAGGTAACCCATGTTCTTGAGCAGGGCCGGTGTTCCCTTGGCGGTTTTTTCCCTGAGGGCCAGCGCCCTTCCGGCGATCCAGTAGGACTCGAGAAAAGTCCGGGCGAAACCGGCCCACAAGGGGAGTTGTTCGAACCCGAGGCGGGTGAGACGCCAGGCGCCGCCACCCGCTTCTTCCACAAGGGATCCGTCCCGGAAGTCTTCCATGAGCCGGTCCAGTTCCGCGTCGTTGTCGGCCGCGTCTTCCTCGAAGATGAACTCATAGGCGAAAAGCCGCTTCAGGAAACGGAAGTCATCCATGAGGCGCTCCCGGCTCTTGGCCTCCTCGGTTCCTGTCAGCAGAGAGACGGCCACAAAGGCGTGACGGATAAAGCAATGGATGATGCTGTTTTTGTAATACTCCAGTTCCGGTTTTTTGTCTTCGTCCACAAAATAGAATGTCTCGGAACCGTTCACGTCCTTGAGAGACCCGGCCACCTTCCAGTTGACCAGAAGCGCCAGCGTTTCTTCCATGCTTTCTTCAAGGGATTCCAGCGTCGTTGCCCGCGGGACCCCGCGTTTTTCAAGAAAAGCAAGGAGGGTCCCGGCGGTGGCGATGAGTTCGCTCAGGTGAAAGCCGCGCCGGTGCCGGGTGAGGATGGCCGACGCGATAAGGGAGAGAGGCGTGACCAGGGTCACCCGGTTGATGGCGCGGATGAGTTCAAAGGCCAGGGGACGGTGGATGTCGTCCGCGGCGGCCGGGTTCCGGGAGAGGTATTCACGGACCGAAATGGGTTTCGCGAACCGGATGTAGATCTTTCCGTATCTTCGTTTCAGAAATTGACGGGCCTTCAGGACCTGGAAAAAATTTTCCTTCTTTTTTTCCGCCCCGCCCAGCTCCCTGAGGTATGATTTCTCCTCCAGGATGCGGTCGTAACTGATGGAGGCCGGGACGAACACCAGGTCCTCGCAGAAGCCTTCATGGAACCCTTTCAGGAGGATGGAGAGGAAGCCGATTTTGGGAAGGATGAGTTTTCCGCTCCGGCTCCTGCCGCCCTCGATAAAGAATTCGAGGGGATGTTTTTCCTCAAGGAGCGCCTTGACGTACCGTTCAAATACGCGGGCGTAAAGCCGGGCCCCCTTGAAGGTCCTCCGGATGAAAAAGGCCCCCGATTTTCTGAAGATATGCCCCATGGGCCAGAAGGCCAGGTTCCGGCCCGCCGCGATTCTCGGTATGTGCATGTGGTGCTGGTAAAGCACGTGATTGAGGACCAGGTAATCGATATGGCTCTTGTGGGAGGGAATATAGATGAGGGGACCCTTCCGGGCCTGCTCCCGGATCACTGCCAGTTCCCCGGGATCCACGTCGATTCCCTGGAACATCTTTTTCCACAGCCACGTCAGCACCTTGTTGAACATCTGGATATAGGCGTCGTTGTAATCGGCCGCGATTTCGTCAAAGTAGGCGCCCGCCTTTTTCCTGAGCTGCTTCAGCCGCCGACGGTCTCCCCCCGCCGTTTCTTCAATGACCCGGACGATCTCCGGATCCTTGAGCACCGATTCCCTGATCTGCTGCCGCGATTTCATCACCGGGCCCAGGATGATTCGTTTCTGCGCGTCTATGCGGTCGATCAGGAGTTGCCGCACCCGGGCGGTGAGGTCTTCCAGGGAGTCTCCGGGGGGCCGGGACGCCAGGTAGGCCTTCAGGTCCAGCGGTTTTCCGAAGTCGATGAACGCCCGGCGGTGATACCGGAAAAAAAGCCCGATCTTCCGCACGGTGCCGGGCCGGTCCTTGAACCCGAAAAAGATGTCCGACAGGGTATGATAATCCTTTTCCGGCGTGGTCTTGTACAGGACGAGCTGGGGGACGAGGTAGATGGGAGATTCCCGGTCCTTCTGGATTTCCAGCAGGGCGTGAAGGTGGTCCTTTTCCGCGTGGATGTAATGCCGCCTGAAGCTCTTCGGGTTCACCAGGAACAGGAGAGACGGAATCCTGCGTTCCACGGCGTCGGCCAGGAGGCCCGATGCGAAGGGAGTGGGAAGCCGCCCTTTTTTCAGAAAAGAGACCGCGTAAAACCGGATGACCCGCGCCAGCCGGGAAAGGGGCAGGAACATGGCCATGTTCAGATCAAAGGCGATCTTGGGATAGGGGAGGCGTTCCATGCGGAAACGGTAGTGGTAGAGGAGGTAATCGAGGTGTCCCCTGTATTTGATGGCGTAGACCACGGTTCCTTTCCGGTGCAGACGCCGCAGTTCTTCGATCATGTCCCGGTTGAGATGGACCCGCTTGAAGAGCCTGTAAAAAAACCAGCTCAGAAAAAAACCGGGTTTGTGATCCAGTATGAAGGGATAGGGGTGTTTTTTCATGGAACCGTCCGTATGCGTTCAGCCGCCTGGAGTTGTACCGGATTCTTTCCGCTGTTCTCCGCCGCTTTCGTTCCCCGGGTCGTTTTTTTCCTTGAGCGGGGAGAGAAGTTCCCCTTGATTCGGTACGCTGTCACAAAAGTAAAGCGATTTCTGGATCGGCATTCTACCGCCAAGGGGATTGCGGTGCAAGAAACAAATTCGGACAAACGGGTGTCCGTGAAA
>CAZCVB010000103.1:0-8054 GCA_964501805.1 uncultured Desulfobacteraceae bacterium
CGGCGTTCATCGACAAAATCTACATCACCTCTGTTAAACGGGCCGCTTTTTTCCCACGCGTCATATCCATCGAGCTTTACGGGAAGGACGTCATCACCGGGAAACCCCGGTATGAAAAAATAAAGCCATAAGTGAGCATGTCATTTTATCTATTTGTATTCATTGGCAGATTCAAGTTTGGCTCTCCCGGATCTCGGACGCTTACCGCCCGCCGTCGCCAAGGGGTCGCCTTTTCACCACGTGACGGAAGGAAAGGCCTCCCATCCGGGTCGGCAGGGAAACACGCGCCCGTCTCTCATTGACCTGTTATTTATTGACATCCCATCGGGTAGTCTATATACTTAAATATTCTCTGGAATAATTTTCACCATATTTGCTGATGAGTCCCGAACCCCGTTGAAAATGTTTGAATTGTCAGGATGTGTCCATCCAGGTACGGTTCTTCGCACCGCTGTTCTGCCCCGTTCGGCCACTTTCCCCGGGAGATGCTCCCGCTGACAGCACGATGAGCATGAACTGTGGACATTTTGCCTGTGCAGGGCGTATGCATGGGAGGCGTGCGGTAAGCGTTTCCCGCCTTTCCCGTAACCCCCGGCCGGCGGAGATGGAGACTCGGCAGCACGGCACGGCGTTCCGGGAACCGCCGGAAGGGCGCTCTCCTTAGCCTGGATGCCGCGTTGGCCTGCCGGGGAAACGGGAGTCTCGTTTTGATAAAAATAAGCGGTCGGCGCTGTGATGCCCGGAATGGAACGGAAAGACCGCGTTCGGTAGATAGAGGAAAAACTTATGGCAGAAAAGATCCCCCGGGCCCATATCCTTGGAACGGGCTCATCCACACCGAAAAGAATCCTTTCAAACGAGGATCTGGAGCATATTGTTGATACCAGTGACGAATGGATCACCCGCCGCACCGGTATCAAGGAGCGCCGGATTGCTTCGAAGGACGAAAGTGAAACCACGACCGATCTTGCCACCCGGGCATCGGTGAAGGCGCTGGAGATGGCGGGACTTTCAGCGGAACAGCTCGACATGATCGTGGTGGGAACGGTGACACCGGACCGGCAGTTTCCTTCGGCTGCGTGCATGGTCCAGGAAACTCTGAATGCGCGCAACGCCATGGCCTTTGACATCTCGGCCGGGTGTTCGGGCTTCCTGTACGCCCTCAGCACGGTCGAGAACGCCATCCGGTGCGGGACCTGCCGGACGGCCCTCGTGCTGGGGGTGGAGCGTCTGTCGACGATCCTAAACTGGCAGGACCGGAGCACCTGCGTGCTCCTGGGGGACGGGGCCGGCGCCGTTGTGATGAGGGCTTCGGAAGGGGAGGGCGGGATACTTTCGATCCACCTCAAATCCGACGGGACCCTCGGGGATCTGCTCTATTCGTCCGACGGCAATTCCTATCTCCCGCAACGCCTGGAGGATATCGATCCCAGGCCCTTTCTTCTCCACATGGACGGGAACCGGCTGTTCAAGCGGGCTGTCAGGTGCCTGACATCCATAGCCGAGGAGGCATTGGCGCGCAATTCCCTGTCCCATGAAGACATTGAAATGGTGGTCCCTCACCAGGCGAATATCCGGATTATCAAGGCCATGGCGAAGAACCTGAATATTCCCATGGAAAAGGTCTTTACCAATATCCACCGGTACGGGAACACATCTTCCGCCTCCATCCCCATCGCCCTGGACGAGGCCAACCGGAACGGGTTTATCAGGGCCGGCGCGCATGTGCTTCTGGTCAGTTTCGGCGCCGGCCTGACATGGGGGGCCTCCATCCTGAAGTGGAGCCTGTAACCTTTCGCCTGCCGATCCTTTTTTCTTTTTTTCTCCTCACCCCTCCGGGGTCCGGCTTCGGGCCGGATGATTTTTTTCCTTCATCCGGCCTGCCGCCTTCCAGCCCCCTTCTTTTGATCTGTTTAATTTTTTTAGACAGTTTAACTGTTTTAATTGACAATTAAAAAAATATGTAGTATTTTTTTTACCATTCTGCTTGGACAGTATAAATATACAGTCTAAATACCGGTTGAACCATGCCAGACGCTACCCCAGAAGACTGGATCACCAGCAAGGAAATCCTCTCAAAAACCGGCATTTCGAGGGCCACCCTCAACAATTACATTAACATGGAAATCATCCCCCGGCCCGTGGTGCGACGTCCGCCGACGGACATGAAGGGAACCAAGAAAATCGGCTATTTTCCTTTTTCGGTCCTGGAACGTATTGAACAGGTCGGCCGCCTGAAACAGGCCGGATATTCCATGGATGAGATTTCGGCACGTCTCCGCGACCGGACCCTTTCCGCCGGCGCGCCGGACCGGGACCGGCCGGGTCCTTTTGAGCCGAGCGATGCGGGCATGGATTTCTTCCCGGGGCCGGACGGCGGGCTGTTGCGATTGACCCTTGAAGATATCCGGTCTCCGGCCTACCTCCTGAATTATGATTTTGAAGTGGAATGGGCGAGCCGCGCGGCCGAGGTCCGGATTTTCGGACAGGAAGTGAACCGGATAAAGCAAACAGCGGGCCGCAATATCTTCAAGCTGTTCTTTAACTGGGAATTCCATTCCCAGGTAGACAACTGGCGAGATCTCATGGCCTTTCACGTCTCCTTCCTCAAGATAAAATTCGCCGGGAGCTGGATCGTAAACCTGTATGAGGGGATCACGCAAAACGAGGTATCCCTGCTCCAGGAGACCTACGATTCGGTGAGCGCCTTTCCGGTCCGGTTGATCCGGCATACGCCCATGGAACTGCTCTACCGGGATGGGACCCGTAAAACCTATCAAATTTACACGGTTTTTTTTAAGGAGGGCATATTTTTCCTGTACGAGGAATCCCCTTCTCCAAGTGGTGCACGACAGTCTTCTTCCGCGGGTGGCGATTAAACGGGCAAATCCCTTTGCGCCGCGCACACGGCATCCGGACCTTTCCGGGAAAGCGCCCGGGTTCGGAAACCCTGTTCTGGAAAAGTGCATAGAAAATTGTGTACCGGTGCACCGATTTTTGTGCAATTCGGGCCGGAGCTTCAGGGAGAGGGTCCTGATCACCCTTGGCGGTCTAATGGAAGAAGCAACCGGATCTGTGAGGATAAACCTGTAAGTATTTGATATATCTTTATAATTTTTCGTTTTCTTTTCGGAAGAACCCGTCTCTGCCGGATTCTTCCGCCGGGTCGGGGGGCGGCGCGGGCGGCATGGAAAATGCGTTATTTTCATGTGCCGACCCGTAACGGGCCCGTATCCGCAGGGCCGCGGCATCCCGGCATCCGGAAGCGGCGGCCGGCCGACCCGAAGAGAGATGCCGGGTGTTCCTGAGGCAGGTGCGGGCGAAGGATCAAGGGAGGAGACTTGAAGTGGAAGGGAAAACATCAGCGGAAGTCTTTCAGGGTCCGGAAGAGAACATCCGGTGCGCATCAGGAAAAGACCACCGGCTCCCCCTGTGGCTGTTCCAGCACCAGGAATTGGTCCAGCAGCTCCATGAAGGTCATCCGGTAGATAAGGAAACATTGATAAATGCCCTGAATTATATCCACTTTATGGAAAAGTCCGTCCTCGTCCATCTCCGGGATCCGGAATTTCGGGACAGCATCCTGGTCCGGGCCTTTCCGGAGCCGTGCCTGGGCGGGGAGCTGGTCTGTCACTGGGCCGAAAGACCTCTTTCCGACACCCACCTGGACCGGTACGAGTTCCAGAACCTCGTGATCGCGGACGGCCGGTCCATCACGCTGGTTCCGGCCGTGCTGGAGGAGATGTCCCCGCAGTATATCCGGATGACCCTGCCGGACACCGGCCATGCCGCCGGGCAGCGCGAGGCGCGACGGCATCCCTGCGGGGAGGTTGCGGCGGAACTGGACCAGAACGGATTCGTCGCCAGGGGAAAACTGCTGGATTTCAGCCCCATCGGATTCCGCGCGAGGGTAAAACCGGACGCGTTCAGCTCTTTTCACTGGTTTAACCGGGGTGAACCGGTGGCCGTTCATCTGAGGGATTCCCGCCAGATCTTTTTTACCGGCGCATGCCGGTGTATTCGACAGCGGCTTGTCTCGGGTGACATGGAGATCGTCCTGGCGCCCCGGGATGAGAGGATCCAGCGGTTCAAGCCGACGGAGACCCGCAATCCGCGTCAGCGGCTGGTCCCTTCCCCCACGCTTATCTTTGAACACCCCTTTCTCGGGAAACGGGTGCAGTTCGAGGTCTCGGATATCTCCACATCGGGTTTTTCCGTGTACGAAAACCATGGGGAAGGCACCCTGATGGCCGGCATGATCATTCCCGACATGGTGATCACCTTTGCCCATTCCATGAAGATGTCATGCAGCGCGCAGGTGATCTACCGGCTCCGGGAAGAGGGGGGGCGGGTTCGCTGCGGTCTTGCCATCCTGGACATGGGGATCCAGGATTACTCCCGCCTGACCCACCTGCTGTCCTGCGCAATGGACGCCCACTCCCATGTCTCCACCGAGGTGGACGTGGACGCACTGTGGGAATTTTTTTTCAAGTCGGGTTTTATTTATCCGAAAAAGTACGGCCTTATCCAGTCCCACCGGGAGAGCTTCAAGGAAACCTACCAGAAACTCTACCAGCAATGCCCGGAGGTCGCCCGGCACTTTACCTATCAGCAGAACGGCCGGATCTACGGCCATATCGCCATGGTGAGGGCATATGAAAGGACATGGATGATCCACCATCACGCGGCCACGGCCCTGGAACATAAACGCGCGGGCCTCGTGGTGCTGAAACAGATCATGCATTATCTCAATGACATGCACCGTCTCCCCTCCTCAAAGATGGATTATGTGATGAGCTATTTCCGCCCGGAAAACAAGTTCCCCGAACGGGTTTTCGGCGGATTTGCCAGGGTCTCGGGGGATCCCCGGACCTGCTCCATGGATCTTTTTTCCTACCTGCCGTACACCCGGCTTTCCCTCAGTTCCATGCTTCCAAAGGGCTGGGAACTGGGGGAATCAACGGAAATGGACATCTGGGAACTGAACCGGTTTTACACCCACAGATCGGGCGGTCTGCTTTTGGATGCCATGGCCCTTGAATGGGAAGATTCCCGCGGCCCGTCCCTGGAAACCGATTTTATGAAGGCCGGATTTTTCAGGAAACAGCGGGCCTATTCCCTGCGGCGAGACGGCAGGCTTGCCGCCGTCCTGGTGGTGGATCAGTCGGACCTGGGGTTCAACCTTTCCGAGCTGTTGAACGATATAAAAATATTCGTCATCAACGGTGCCGCACTTCCATGGCATATCCTCTCCATCGGCGTATCCCGTTTGACCGCCGATTTCCGCATGCACCGGGTTCCCGTCCTGTTCTATCCGTTCGACTATGTCGAGAGAGAGGAAATCCCCTATGAAAAGCAGTATCAGGCCTGGGTCCTGAATGTGCGGCACGGCGCTGAATACATGGAGTACATGCGGAAAAAGTTCAGGATAAAATACGAATAACGCAGGCCTTGAAGCGCCCGGTTTTTTCGGCCGGGCGCCTTTTCCCGCCCCTTTGCGGTCCCGTATCCCTTCCGGACCGCGTCATGAAGATTTTTCTTTCATCCCCTTGTGATCATCCGTGTTTTGTGGTAGCCATAGGCCCGCAACTGTAATTTCATGGTTGCAGGTCCGATCGCGGCGCCGGAACCGGACGCGATCTCTTCCGCCGGTCACTCGGCATATAACCGACCGGAGGGCCCCTCACATGTTTCCCACAAATAAGACGGACGATCCCCTCTACAACAGCAGAATCATCAGCATCTTCATGGAATATCTCGACCTGCACTACCCGCGCGTGGACAATGAGGCCATCCTGGCCCACGCGGGGATCACTCCGCAGGAACTGCGGGACCAGGGTCACTGGCTCACCCAGCGCCAGATCGACCGGTTCCATGAAAAACTGTCCGAAGTGACGGGAGATCCGGATATCTCCCGAAAAGTGGGGCGCTATGCGGTTTCCTCCAAGGCGTCCGGGGTCCTGAAGCGCTATACTCTGGGACTGATGAATGTCATCTCCGTGTACATGATGATGGAGAATGTATATCCCACCATGAGCCGCGGAGTGACCATAACGGTAAAAAAGCTGGGCCGGAACAAGGTGGAGATCATCACCACCCCGAAACCGGGCGTCAAGGAGAACCCCGACCAGTGCAAAAACCGGATCGGTACATTCGAGTCCGTTGGAAAACTCTTTACCGATCATTTTTCCAGGATCGAGCATCCCGCGTGCATCAATAAGGGAGACGGGTATTGTCGCTATATCATCACCTGGGACAGCAAGCCGTCCATCCGGTGGCGGCGCGTCCGGGACCTCATGGGGATTCTCGGTATCCCGGCCTCGGCGGCGTTTTTTCTTATCTCTCCCATAGCGGGTCTCCTGGCGGTCCTTTCGGGCGCGATCCTGCTCCTGGCCGTGTCCTATTATGCGGAGCGGCTCGACAGGGAGGAGCTTGCCAGGACCGTCGAGACCCAGGGGAACGCGGCGAAAAGCCATCTCGACGAGATCAATATCCGGTACAATAACGCCCTCCTGGTGCAGGAGATCGGCCAGGCCTCGTCCACCATCCTGGATATCGACGAACTGGTGCGGACCGTTGTCGGGGTGATGGAAAAGCGCCTTGATTTCGACCGGGGCCTGATCATGCTGACCAACAAGGACCGCTCCCGCCTCCGGTATGCTGCAGGATACGGCTACAGCGAGGACCAGGAGCGTCTTCTCAAAGGCACCGAATTCCATCTCGACAATCCGGATTCAAGAGGGATTTTCGTGCTGGCCTTCAGGGAGCAGCGGACCTTCCTGGTCAATGATATTTCCAAGATTGAAAAGGAATTTTCCAGAAAAAGCCTGGAACTGGCCAGGCGGATGGACGTGCGCTCGCTGATCTGTATCCCCATCATCTATGAAAAGGAATCCCTGGGCATACTGGCCGTCGACAACGTTCGGTCCAGAAGGAACCTGACCCAGAGCGACGTGAGTCTTCTCACGGGAGTTGCCTCCCAGATGGCGGTGAGCATCGTCAACGCCATTTCCTTTCGGCAGCTCCGCGAAAGCGAGGCCAAGTACCGGGAACTGGTGGAAAATGCCAACAGCATGATTCTCCGGAGGGACATCCGGGGAAACATCACGTTCATCAACGAGTTTGCGCAGCGGTTTTTCGGTTACACAGAGTCCGAGATTATCGGTAAGAACCTGAAGGGAACCATCCTCCCGGACACCCCGGACACGGAAAAGGTGCTGAAGGACCTGGTTCGGGCCCTCCAGGCGGATCCCGACCGGCCCTTTATCAGCGAGGACGAAAATATCCTCAGGGACGGAAAAACGGCGAATGTCGCCTGGACCTACAAACCCATCTTCAACGACGGCGGGACCCTGGAAGAGATCCTCTGTATCGGCAATGACATCACCCGGCTGAAACAGGCGGCCCGGGAAAAGGACGAACTGGAGGCCCAGCTCCGGGAGGCTCAGAAGATGGAGGCCGTCGGGACCCTGGCCGGTGGGATCGCCCATGATTTCAATAACATCCTCCAGGCCATTTTGAGTTACGCGCAGTTGCTGCTGATGAAAAAGGAACCGGGAGATCCGGAGTCCGAAAAGCTCGAGGCCATCCAGGAGTCGGCCCGGCGGGCCAGCGACCTCACCAAGCGCCTCCTGATTTTCAGCCGGAAGGTCAAAAGCAAACTCAGGCCGCTGGACCTCAACCAGGAGGTGGTCCAGGTCTCCAAGATGCTGGAGCGCACCATCCCGAAGATGATCCGCATCGAGTTGAAGCTCTCGGGAAACCTCAGCAGCATCAACGCGGATCCGGTTCAGATAGAACAGATCATGATGAACCTGGGGGTGAACGCCAGGGACGCCATGCCGGAGGGCGGGACCCTGACCCTTGAGACACGCAACGTAAGGCTTGCCGAGGCCGACCGCGGAAAGCCCCTGGACGCGAAACCGGGAGAATACGTCCTGCTGACGGTCTCGGATACCGGTCACGGGATGGACGGGGAGGTCGCCCGGCATATCTTTGAGCCGTTTTTCACCACAAAGGAAACCGGGAAAGGGACGGGGCTGGGACTGGCCATG
>CAZCVB010000104.1:0-7982 GCA_964501805.1 uncultured Desulfobacteraceae bacterium
GATCCTGGCCGGGGTCGTATTCCTGGCCGCACTGCGCATGCTGTTTTCCGGAAAAATAGAATCCGAGGGAACGGGGGTCTCCTCTCTCCGCAGGATTCTCGGGGGCGGGGCGATCGGGGTGGTCATCGGATTCATGGCGGGGCTTCTGGGAATCGGCGGCGGGGTTTTTATCGTGCCGCTTCTGATTTACATCCTGAAGGTTCCCACCAAGACGGCCGCCGCGACTTCCATCTTTATCGTGGTCTTTTCATCCTTCAGCGGGTTCATCACCCACATCTCGCTGGCCAAAGCCGACTGGACGTTTATTCTCACAGCCGCGGTCTTTTCCTTTGCCGGGGGACAACTGGGCTCCCGCGTCATGGCGGAAAAATTGAAAGGAAGGACCGTCCGCCGGATCTTCGGGGTGGTGTTGATCCTCTTTGCGGCAAAACTGCTTCAGAAGACCTTCATGTGACGGCCGCCCGCCCGGCGGGTCCTCTTTCCCGCTCACGGGGCGAGCCCGGGAGACACGATCCGGGTCTTCACCGTGAAGGGGTCTCTTCGCCGACGGCCCGGTCTCGGCGGGACGCGCGCCTGGCGTAAATCCGTTTGATGAAGAACCAGGCCGCGTAACACAGGACGATCGACACGATGAACCAGAAGACGCCGCTTACGGGAATGGGCGCTTCACCGAACCCGGTCAGCCTGAACACGTACGGACGGCCGAACCGCCTGACCAGGTTGTCCGCCTTGTAGGCCTCGTTCACGTAGGCCATCATCATGAAAATCGGCAGGTACCGGGTGGCGAGGGAAAGCATAAATCCCTCGAAAAAATAATTGTAATACACTTGGTTCAACTCGCCCTGGTCAATGTTCCTGGCCAGCCGCCTTCCCTTTTCGTTATCCTCCCATTTCATGGCCTCCTCCCGCAATCGGTACAGGTGAACGAACTGCTTCTCCAGGTCCCTGTACCGCTTTGTCTTGCAGAAACGGGACAGCACACGGGTGGCTGCAAAAGTGAGGGCCGCGATGACAAAGATGGCGACGGCGGGACCCAGCGGGTCCAGGAGAGAGAACACGGTATCAAGGAGGCCGGATAGATAGTGGAAAAAATCAACGATCCGGAACCATATGGCATCGAGCGTATCGTCCATTCAGGGGCCAGTTATGAAACGATCACTTTCGGGAGATCCCGTAATGCGTCCGGGGGAAAGGGCACGGCCCTTCCCCCCGGACTTGTTGAACGATTGCCTGTTAAACCCTAAATCCAGATCTCGATCTTGAAGAACCGGAAGAAGAGGAAGAACAGGGTAATGGCGAGAACGATCTTCAATGTCTTCTCACTGAAGAGTTTCTGGACCCGGCTGCCGAGCATACCGCCCACAAACCCGCCGATGATAATGGCGATGGCCAGCCACAGGTCCGGGAGATAACCGGTCATCAGGTATCCCAAAAAGGCGCCGATACTGGAGAAACAGGTCCCGATCAGAGAGATGGGCACGGCCACGTACATGGGCAGGGCGCCCAGCGTGGTCATGGCCGGCACCAGCAGGAACCCGCCGCCGATACCGAAGGAACGGGACACCACGCCGATGGCGAGTCCGAGGATGGCGAAAAGCAGCGGATTGATCTTGAACTCTTCGCCCCAGAACTTGAACCGGTAATCGGTCAGCCCGGTTTTGACGGGTTCAATCTTACCCATCTCCGCGGAGCGGCCCTCGGCCTTGGCCTTGGCCACCTCCTCGTTGAACTTTTTCACCATGGCCTTGATGTTTTTCCGTTTTTCCATGGCCGCCGGCCGCAGTTCCATGATGGTCTTGATTCCCATGAGGACCACCAGGATGGCCAGCCATTCCTTGTACTGCTTCATGGGCAGGTACTGGGAGACATATTTACCAAGCCAGATGGAGCCGATGAAAATACCCACACCGAACGAGATACCCACCGGCCAGGCGACCCGTTTTTCCACCTTCGCGTACCGGTAGAAAGATCCCAGGGGAGAGAAGAGGGTCAACGCCATGTTGGAAGGCTTCAGCACGTTGGCTGCGTTGATGCCCACCGGACCGGCCGTATGGACAACCAGGACCTGGAAGGCCGCCATGAGCATGCCGCCGGCCGCACCGATCATGGAAAAATAGGTGCCCACCAAAATGGCGCCGATGATGATCCAGAGGGGATTCATGTAGCGGTACCCCTTGGCAAGCCAGAATCCCTTGCCTTTCACCGTGTATGAACCGTTTTTGGCGCCGTTCACGTACACGTCAAACGTCGTGTTCGGGGCCGTATGGCGGTAGGTCTTGAAAGACGCGGTAAATTTCCCCGTGGTTTTGTCCAGGTTGATGGAGGTCCCCTTGTCCCAGTAGTTTCCGCTCTTTCCGTAATCGGTAATGACCGTACGGGAGAAGATGACCACTTTTCCCCGGGTATTCCCTTCTTTCACGATGGTATTGATACCGTACTTGCTCTCGTTGGCGAACTTGAGGAAGTTCCACTGATCCGCCGATTTGATCGGGCCCAGCATCCCCTTTGCGGCCGCGGGGATGTCATCGAACTTCTTTTTCAGGTAGAACATGGTGGTGGAATAGATACCCTGCCCTTTTCCCAGGAGAACCGACGGGCCGCCGAATCTTTTCTTGCCTTCCTTGCCGAAGGCCGTGGGGTTGGAGGTGATCAGGTAATACAGCGGCGGGATTTCCGTGTCCGCGCTGAATTTCTTCTTTTTCATCACCTTCTTGAATTTCTTGATTTCATGGACGCCCTTGGTGTCCTTCACCGAGAACATCTTCTGCTGCGCGACGGCGATATAGAGATCCTGGCCCGGCTGGATGTTCCCCTCTATGGTGACCGTGTCTCCCGCCTGGTACTCGGTCGCGGACAGCTTGGCCGCGGCAAAAGAAGCCGACGGGACCGCCAGATACAGTCCGAACGATAACACGCATAACACCACAACCAGCATTGACAACTTTTTCTTCATGTTTTCCTCCCTTCTCAACTTTGACACGGTTGATGATTCTAGTAACAACCCTATTATATATAAAAAGACTCCCCGTCCCGTCCCCGGAATAAGCCGGGTCGGCCGCGCCCGTTCGCACCCGGCGCGCACAGGGTTATCTCTTGAGCCGGCGGTACTTCACGGCCAGTACGCCGCCCATTCCGCCGCAGGCGGCCCCGATCGCCAGGTACAGGAAAAGATCCCGCAGGACAAAAAGGGATTCCCCCATGAAATGGAGCGATAGGGCACAAAGGACCCCGAAACTGATCAGGACGTTCAGGATGCCCGCGCCGACACCGGCCACCCGCGGATACCTGATCCGTTCCACTCCCTTTTCCAGCAGGGCGTATCCCGAAAGGGCCGTGTTGAACCCGATGATCCAGCCCACGAAATCCTTTGACCGGGACAGGGGGATAACCGACCCCAGGAACAGGACCAGGAGAAGGGTGCCCACAACGCCCGCCAGGACGGCATAGGCCGCGACACCGAAAAGGGAGGGGTTCTCCCCCAGCAACTTGTCCGCGCCTCCCAGAAGCCCCATCAGAACCGCTCCGGGAAAAACCCGTTCGTTCCGGATCGCCGAATCAAAGCCCTCATCCTGTATCCGGGTCCGGAACCCCTGAAAAGACCGCCTTTCGTCCGTTTCATTCAGATGATCCGGGACGTTGAGCGTTTTTCAAAGGTCCTGACCGCTGGTTTCCACCTGTGTCGGAATTGGAAAAAAGAGAGTCGTTCCGGGCCGCCGAATCCTCAAGGCCTCCACCCTCCCCGGAACCGATTATGCTACATATACCACTCTTTGGGGACTTGTCAAGAAATCAGGCGGTTAATGATTCAGAAAATAATACGGGCCCCGCCCAGGTCCTGGACCGAGAAATGGTGCTTTTCCTCGGGTGCCCCGATGAAGATATTGTTCTTCGGAATCCCGAATTCCCGGGAAAGCCGATCGATGATTTCGGGCCCGAACCGGGCCTCCCGCGCGATCAGCTCGATCTTGAGCGGGGTGAAGATCTCGGCCAGGGGTTTCATAGACTCCCTGATGGCCGCCTCCTCGTTCTCCTCCGGCGAACCGTACAGGTGAACCAGGATGACCCGGCGGCTGGTCTCGTTTTTGATGATATAGTTCAGGGCCTCGTGAAGCCGGTCCAGGCGGCCGCCGCGGGTGAACAGCATGACCGGCCGGTCCGTAATGGCGGTGATCTGGTCGATGATGATGCTCCGCCATACCAGGATCTGCGTCATGATCGTATTGGCGGCCATCAGGAAGGAACGCAGGATGGGAATCCGGAGATACATGAGGCCCACCACCATAACGGTCGGGACAAAATAATCCAGGAAAAAGAAAAGGTTACGGTAATTGATCAGGATGTTGCCCACGATGCCGAGGCTGGTGGCCGCGATTCCCGCCAGCACGGCGGCCCAGCCCGCGCGATACGTCCGCTTGAGTTCCTCCCTTCTGATCTTGAGGAGGATGTTGCCGATACCGAAAAGGGTCATGACGCCCAGGAACGAAATGGTGTACACCCCGGCCAGGTCCAGCAGGTTTCCGCCCGTCAGCAGCAGGATGGACGAACAGAGCAGGAAGAAACAGATGATGATCCGGTGATAGGTTCCCCGGCGGTTCTGTTTCAGCAGGAACGCGGGGAAACACTGGTCCAGCGCCATCCGGTGCACCAGGCCCGTCACCCCCACGAAACTCGTGAGAACCGCACCGGACAGGACGGTCACCGCGTCGATCACCACCAGGGTCATGAAAAAGGGGCCGCCGGTCTGAAAGGCCAGGTAGGAGAGGAGATGATCCTTCTGCGAAACGATGTCGGGAAGGGGAAGGAGGTTGAGAGAGATGATGGAGGTGAGCGGGTTGAAAATAATCACCGCGATGAGCATGTTGCGCAGGGTTTTCCGGAAGACGCCGGGGGCCTGCTCTTCCACGAAGTTGGACGAGCTTTCAAAGCCGCTGACACCCAGGAGGGCGGAAGAGAATCCCAGGAATATGGCCATCAGCATGTGGTGTCCCGACGGCAGGGTCTGGAGGTTCATCCTGAGGATATGAAAATCGGCCGGAAAACTCGAAAAACCCACCACGCAGAAGGCCGTGAGCGTCCCCATGTGGAACACGAAAATCACCAGGGCCACCACCGCCGATTCGGTGATTCCGATGATGGTGAGCGTGGCGAACAGGGCGAGGATACCGATGGTCGCCCCCATCACGGAGACCGACGGCGCCAGGTGATGGAGATACTCCATGGCCGTTTTGGCGGAGATGACGGCGGTGGCGATATACGAGAGGATCGTCATGCAGGCGGCAAAGGAGGCCGTCAGCTTGGAGGTGCAGTTGAGCAGGCAGTTGTAGGCGCCTCCGTTCAGGGGGAGGGCCTCGACCACCTCGGTGTAGATCTTTTTATAAAGGTAGAGGACCCCCCCCACCAGCAGCAATACCAGCGGGGCCAGGACCCCCGCGTAAACGGCGGCGATGGCGGCCACGTAGAGGCAGGAGGAGGTGATGTCGTTCCCGCAAATGCCCGTGGCGAACCACTGGTTCAACCGTTTCTTCACCGGGCCCGCGCCAAGGAGCAACTCCCTGGGAGTCGGTTGCGAAGGAACTGGCGTCTTTTTTTTCATGGATGGCGATTCCCCCGCCGGGTTGCGCGTGACCGGGCCGCCCGGGCCGATTGAGACATGCCCTCCTGCCGGGGCGCAGGGACATCCCTTCCCCCGGCAAAAGGCCGGGATTTTCCGGGGCGAGGCCTGGGGCCTCATGCATCACATGTCTCAACGGAATTTTCGGGCGTAGGGTATAAACGACGGGCGGTTTTGTCAACCATGACGGAATCCGCTAAAAAGACGCCCGGGCGGGAGATGCCCCGCCCGGGCGCGGAACAATGCGGATCAATACATATCCTCCGGCGGCATGGCCGGTGCCGCGGGCTTCTTCTTCTCGGGTTTTTCGGCCACCATGGCCTCGGTGGTCAGCAGCAGACCGGCCACGGAAGCCGCGTTCTGGAGGGCGAACCGGGTGACCTTCTTGGGATCGATCACCCCCGCCTTTATGAGATCCTCGTACACGCCGGTCGCGGCGTTGTAACCGAAGTTCCCCTTGCCCTCCTTGACCCGCTGGACAACCACGGAACCTTCCATGCCCGCATTGTTGGCGATCTGCCGCACGGGTTCCTCAAGGGCGCGCCTTACCAGGTCGAATCCCAGTTTTTCGTCCCCTTCCACGTCCGGCTTGTCAAGCGCCGACATGGCGCGGATCAGGGCGACGCCGCCCCCCGGGACGATCCCTTCCTCCACCGCCGCCCGGGTGGCGTTCAGGGCGTCTTCGACCCGGTCTTTCTTCTCTTTCATCTCGATCTCGGTGGCCGCGCCCACCTTGATCACGGCGACGCCGCCGATCAGCTTGGCCAGGCGCTCCTGCAGTTTCTCCCGGTCATAGTCGCTGGTGGTCTCCTCGATCTGGGCCCGGATCTGTTTCACCCGGCCCTCCAGCTCGCTCCGGCTACCGCCGCCGTCCACGATGGTGGTGTCGTCCTTATCGATGGTGACCCGTTTGGCCGTTCCCAGGTCGTTGATGGTGATGTTTTCCAGTTTCACACCCAGGTCCTCGCTGATCACCCGGCCGCCCGTCAGGATGGCGATATCCTGCAGGATGGCCTTCCGCCGGTCCCCGAACCCGGGCGCCTTCACCGCGGCGCAGGCAAGGGTCCCGCGAATCTTGTTCACCACCAGCGTGGCCAGGGCCTCCCCTTCCACGTCCTCCGCTATGATCAGCAGCGGTTTGCCCATCTTGGCGATTTCTTCAAGGATGGGAACCAGGTCTTTCATGACGGTGATTTTCTTTTCATGAAGAAGGATATACGGATCTTCCAGGTTGACGGTCATTTTCTCCGCATCCGTCACGAAATAGGGGCTCAGGTATCCGCGGTCGAACTGCATCCCCTCCACGATCTCCAGGGTGGTTTCCATGCTCTTGGCCTCTTCGACCGTGATCACGCCCTCTTTCCCGACCTTCTCCATGGCCTCGGATATCACGTCGCCGATGGTGGCGTCATTGTTGGCGGAAACCGTTCCCACCTGGGCGATCTCCTTTTTGTCCTTGGTGGGCTTGGCCAGATTTGCCAGCTCTTCCACCACCCGGTCCACGGCCTTGTCGATGCCCCGCTTGAGGGCCATCGGGTTGGTACCGGCGGCCACGAGCTTGGATCCCTCGTGGTAGATGGACTGGGCGAGGATGGTCGCCGTGGTCGTTCCATCACCGGCCACGTCGGAGGTCTTGGACGCCACCTCCTTGACCATCTGGGCACCCATGTTTTCGAACTTGTCCTCCAGTTCAATCTCCTTGGCCACGGTCACGCCGTCCTTGGTGATCTTGGGGGCGCCCCAGGACTTTTCGATCAGGACGTTTCGTCCCTTGGGACCCAGCGTCACCTTCACGGCGTTCGCCAGCATATCCACGCCGGCGGCCATCTTTTCCCTGGCAACAGTATCGTACTTGATCTCTTTTCCCGGCATCGTTGTCCACCTCCTGCCTTATTCCACGATGGCGAGGATATCGTCCTCGCGCATGATCAGGTGTTCCACTCCGTCGATCTTGATCTCGGTGCCCGCATACTTGCTGAACAGCACGCGGTCCTTCTCCTTCACGTCCGGCGGAATCCGCTTTCCGTCGTCACCCATCCTCCCGGCGCCTACGGCGATCACTTCCCCTTCCTGGGGCTTTTCCTTGGCCGTATCGGGAATGATGATCCCTCCCGGTGTCTTTTCTTCCTCGTCAATCCGGCGGACGACGATCCTGTCATTCAACGGCTTAATCTTCATGCTTCAAAACCTCCTTTCCTCATTGAGTCGATATAGATGGAACCCATGGCTTCCGGCCGCTTTTCCTGAAAAGACCGCCGGAAAGATTCCGCAACACCCCGGCCTTCTTCGCCGGGCGGCGGAGACGCGGGGGCGAAAATAACGGGTACCGGGTATGCCGGAATTATTCAACTGATTGAAATTACTATATTTA
>CAZCVB010000105.1:0-7956 GCA_964501805.1 uncultured Desulfobacteraceae bacterium
CGCGGGGGAGGAGGATCCCCGTCCCCTATCGGGCGCCTTTGATTCAGAAGGCAATCCGAAAGGAGGTGCAGCCGGGAAACAGTTGTTTCACGGACATCCCGGCCCGCAGCGTCAGCCGACCCTGCGACCCGGTCGAATGCCGTAAAAATCAGCCCATTGAACGAAAGGAATTGAAATGGATTCTAAAACAAAAATTGGAATAATTATCTGCGATCGCTACCGCCGCTGTGCGGGCGGAAAATGTTTCCGAGCGATGAGAAACAGGGAAGGTGCTTTCAGCAGATACACGGACACCGAAGTTGAGTTGGTTGGTTTTACAACGTGCGATGGTTGTCCCGGCGGCAATATCGAATATGCAGGCGAAGAGATGGTGAAGAACGGCGCAGAGGTTATTCATTTGGCCACCGGCCTGGTGGTCGGTTATCCCCCCTGTCCCTATATCGATACATTCAAGGCCTTTCTTGAAAAACGCCATGAGGTCAATGTCGTCGTGGGCACGCATCCGATACCGAAAAAGTATCTTGATATGCATACTCATCTTGGGACATGGGAGGACGCTGCGTGGAAACCGCTTGTCGCGCCGACCATGAGCGATGAAGTGACCCGTGCAAGTTACGATTAATCATGAACATGGTAAATTGTTTGCCTGTCCTCATTCCATTCGAATCTTAACGGGACACTCCTGATCATAATGTAAGCTAAAATTTGCATTCAATTTTTTCGAAGAGAGATATAAAGCGTGCTATTTCAGTGCGTTGGTTAAAAAAGCAAGGCGGAAAAGGTATGGTGCCCAAAAAAGAGATCCTGGTGGTGGATGACGAAGAGGATATCCTGGAACTGGTGACATTCAATCTCACCCGGGAGGGACATGTCGTCCGGTGCGCCGCCTCCGGGGAAGAAGCCCTTGAATCAATAAAAAACAAACCGCCCCATCTGATTATCCTGGACCTCATGCTCCCGGGTATTGACGGTCTAGACGTGACCCGGGAGATACGCCGGGATCACCGGACGGAAGACATCCCCATCATCATGCTGACCGCCAGGGGAGAAGAAGCGGATATCGTCACCGGTCTTGAACTGGGGGCCGACGACTATGTCACAAAACCCTTCAGTCCGAGGGTGCTCTCGGCCAGGGTAAAAACGGTCCTCCGCAGGAAATCGGTGGGGAGCACCGGCGAACGGGAGTCTGTCCTGAAAATCCATGAACTGGAAATCCACCCGGGCCGTCACGAGGCCCTTGTGCGGGGAAAAGCCGTATCCCTGACCTTGAGCGAGTTTTCCATCCTCACGCACCTGGCACGGAGACCCGGCTGGGTCTTCACCCGGTACCAGATCGTGGATGCGGTCCACGGCCGGGAATACAACGTGACGGAACGCTCCGTGGACGTGCAGGTGGCGGGGCTGAGAAAAAAACTGGGCCCATGCGGTGCATACATAGAGACGGTGCGCGGCGTGGGCTACCGTTTCAAGGAGTGAGGGATGCAGGGAAAAAAACGGTTGCTGTGGCAACTCTATCCCGCCTTTCTGTTCATCGGCCTGATATCCATTATCCCGGTCACCTGGTACGCCACGAATACCCTGGAGGCCTTTTTCCTGAAACAGACATCCGACGACCTGGCTGCCCGGGCGCATATGACCGAAGACCGTATCCTGCCGCTCTTGGAACCCCTGGACGAAAAGGCCATTGATGCCCTGTGCAAGAGCATGGGGAAAAGGGCGAATACCCGGATCACCGTGATCAGTCCCGCAGGAAGGGTCTACGGAGATTCCCTGAGCGATCCTTCAACCATGGACAACCACCGCGAAAGGCCCGAGGTCGTGGCGGCGTTTTCGACCGGCCGGGGACACAGCCTGCGGTTCAGCAAGACCCTGCAGAAAAAGCTTATGTACCTTGGCATTGCCGTCCGGCGCAACAACCGGCCCGTCGCCGTTGTGCGCACATCAATCCCGGTTGAGACCATTAATGAGGTTATCAGCGGCATACAGGGAAAAATCGCCCTGGCCGCTCTTCTCATCGCCCTTATTTCCGCGGGCCTGAGTTTCATTGTCTCCCGTCGTATCAGCCGCCCCATGGAGGTAATCCGCCGGGCCGCGGAGTCCTGTTCCATCGGGAATTTCGACGCGGTCTTTCCCGCCACGAACATCGAGGAGATAGAAAAAGTCTCAACCGCCATGAAGGAGATGGCGGCCGGCATCAGAGACCGGGTCGAAACCATTACCCGGCAACACAACGAACTGGAAGCGGTCCTCGGAAGCATGCTGGAAGGCGTCATTGCCATAGACCTGGAGGGGCACATTCTCAGCATCAACGGGGCGGCCGCCCGCCTGTTCGACACCCGGCGGTTGAAGGCCCCCGGCATGACCATAGAGGAACTGGCGAGGAATACAAGGCTCTCCAGATTTGTTGAAAAGGCCCTTCAAAAAAGCGATTCCATCAGGGAAGATATCCCCATCCGGACCGGTGACGGGGACCGGGTCCTGAATGCCAGGTCCACCTCACTGATGGATTCGCGGGGGGGCCGCATCGGCACTCTCCTGGTAATGGAAGATGTGACCCGCATCCGGGAACTGGAAAACATGCGGCGGGATTTTGTTGCCAATGTCTCCCATGAGATCAAAACCCCCATCACGGCCATAAAGGGATTCGTGGAGACCCTGACGGACAGCGCCATGGAAACGGGGGACGCCCGGCGCTTCCTGGGCATCATTCAAAAACACACCCACCGCCTGGAGGCCATCATCGACGACCTCCTCAGCCTCTCCCGAATCGAGAGAGAATCCGAAGATACGGAAATCATCCGGGAGAAGAGCAACATCGGGGAGGTCCTCGAATCCGCGGTACAGCTCTGCAGAGTAAAAACAGGGGCCAGAGGTGTCCAGGTGAAGGTGGATTGCCCTCAAAACCTGACCGTGGCGGCCAACGCCCATCTCCTGGAACAGGCGCTGGTGAATCTACTTGACAATGCGATCCGGTACAGCCCTGCGGGCGAAGAAATCCTCTTAAAGGCCCGTTCGGACGGCGAAGTCCTGGAGATCAGCGTCTCGGATAACGGTTGCGGCATCGCGCCGGAGCATATTCCACGGCTCTTTGAGCGGTTTTACCGGGTGGATAAGGGGCGAAGCCGTTCAAACGGCGGCACCGGCCTGGGGCTGGCGATCGTGAAACATATCGTGCAGGTCCACAGGGGGGAAATAACCGTCTGCAGCGATCCGGGGAAAGGAAGCACCTTCACGATCCGTCTTCCAGGGAACCGACATGGCGATGGATCTCGCCTTCCATCATGTAGATGACCTCTTCCGCGATATTGGTGGCGTGGTCCGCGATCCTTTCCAGGTGACGGGCCACCAGGAGGAGGTTGATGAGACAGGAGACCCGGTGGGGGGTTTTTTTCAGGTCTTCCTTGACCACGTCATAACAGAGGTGGTTCATGATATCCACTTCGTCATCCATGAGACCGACCCGGTAGGCCATGTCCGCATCCAGATTCACCAGGGAGTCAAGGCTCATCTTCAGCATGGCCTCCACCTTTTGCGCCATCTCGTTATAGTCGAAGGAGATGAAGATGGGGGGGGCCTTGACGATGACCAGGACCCTTTCGGCGATATTGACGGCCATGTCGCCCACGCGCTCAAGGTCGTTATTGATCTTGATGACGGCGGTGATGAACCGGAGATCCACTGCCACCGGCTGGTGAAGGGCGAGGACCTTGAGACATTCCTCCTCGATCTCCACTTCCAGTTCATCAATGCCCAAATCTCCCGCGATAACCTTCCGGGCCAGGCCGCCGTCCCTTGTCCGCAGGGCCTTGACCGCCTGCCGGACGCCTTCTTCCACCAGGCCCCCTAAGAACAGGATCCTTTTTTTCAGATTCTCCAGTTCAACCTGTAAATGTCTTTTCATCCCATCCGCCTTTGGTTTGTTTTATCCAAAACGTCCGGTAATATAATCCGATGTCTCTTTCTTGGCAGGCTTGGTGAATATCTTCGTGGTCTCATCATATTCAACGAGTTCCCCGAGATACATGAAGCCCGTGAGGTCGGAAACCCGGGCCGCCTGCTGCATGTTGTGGGTGACGATGACGATGGTGTAATCCTTTTTCAATTCATCAATCAATTCCTCGATCTTGAATGTTGAAATGGGATCCAGGGCCGAGGCCGGTTCATCGAGGAGCAGAATTTCGGGCTTGATGGCAATGGCCCGCGCGATACAGAGCCGCTGTTGCTGTCCACCCGATATGTCCGTGCCGATATGCCTCAGCTTGTCCCTGACCTCCTCCCATATGGCCGCTTTTTTCAGGGCCCATTCCACCCGTTCGTCCATTTCGGAACGTGAAAGCCGTTCATAGAGGCGTACGCCGAATGCGATATTGTCGTAAATGCTCATGGGGAAAGGAGTCGGTTTCTGGAAGACCATGCCGACCTTTGCCCGCAGGAGATTAAGATTCTCATCCCGGCTCAGGATGTTGCGGCCGTCGAGGAGAATTTCACCTGCGGCACGCTGTTTCGGATACAATTCGTATATACGGTTAAAACAGCGCAGCAGCGTGGATTTACCGCACCCGGAGGGACCAATAAAGGCCGTTACCCGGTTGGCCGGGATCTCCAGAGAAATGGAGTGCAGGACCCGGACCCGGTCATAGTAGAAATCAAGGTCGCGGACGGCCAGTTTGACCCGGTACTCACCGGCGGGCGTCTTCCTGGAAGAGACGGTCGGGGGAACATCCGGGACCGGAGGCCCGTCAGGCCTCATTTCAGATGGATCCTCCGTTGAAAAAACGGCAGTGTTTTGGCTTGGCATGGCCTCAAAACCTCGATTTCGGCGCTTTCAGAAACACGCGAACCAGGATATTAAGCAACAGTATGGTTAAGGTGATCAGCAGGGCCCCGGCCCAGGCCAGGTGCTGCCAGTCGTCATAGGGACTCATGGCGAATTGAAAGATCACCACCGGCAGGTTGGCGATGGGCTCGTTGAGTGAACGGCTCCAGAACTGGTTGTTCAATGCGGTGAAAAGTAATGGGGCGGTTTCACCGCTGATGCGCGCGACCGCGAGGAGTATCCCGGTCAGGATCCCGTTGCGGGCCCCGCGGAAAACGATGGCAACGGTGACCTTCCACCTCGGCGCGCCAAGCGCGGCGGCTGCCTCGCGCAGGGAATTGGATACCAGTCGCAGCATATCCTCCGTGGTCCACACCACGATGGGCAGCACGATCAGGGCCAGGGCCATGGAACCGGCCCATCCCGAAAAATGTCCCATGCGGACCACGATAACCTCGTAGACAAAAACGCCTAAAATAATGGAAGGGGCGCTCAAAAGGATATCATTGATAAAACGGACCACCGCGGCGATCTTTGACTGCCGCGCGAATTCCGAAAGATAGGTCCCCGCCAGCATACCCGCCGGCGCTCCGATCAACACGCCCGCAACCGTCAGGACCAGGCTCCCCACGATGGCGTTACCGAGGCCGCCGCTGCCGCCCGGAGGCGGTGTCGCCTCCAGAAGAACGGAAAGATTGAGATACTGAAACCCCCGGCTCAGCAGGGTCCACAGCAGCCACACCAACCAGAGGAGTCCGAAAAGCGTTGTCAGGACGGAAGCGCACAGGATCAGGAAATTGATGGCCCGCCGGCGGCGATACAGTCCCATATCCCTCAAGGCTTCCATCAGGATCGGGACCCCCGGGTGTCGGAAAGCCGCAGCAGCATGAGCTTGGCGACGGCCAGGACCACGAAGGTGATAAGAAACAGGATCAGGCCCAGCGCGATCAACGATGATGTGTACATCTCGCCCACCGCCTCCGTGAACTGGTTGGCAAGGCTTGATGAAATGGTGTTCCCCGGCATGAAAAGAGAGGCATGAACCCGGTTCGCGTTCCCGATTACAAAGGTGACGGCCATTGTTTCACCCAGGGCCCGGCCCAATCCCAGCATAATGCTTCCCACCACCCCGGTCCGGGTATAAGGGAGGACCGCATGCCGGACCACCTCCCAGGTGGTGGCGCCCATGCCGTAGGCGGATTCCTTCAATAGCGGCGGAACGGCCTCGAACATGTCCCGCATCACCGAACTCATAAAGGGGATCACCATGATGGCCAGGACGATGCCGGCGGTCAGAAGGCCGATCCCCAGCGGCGGCCCGCTGAATAATACACCGACCAGCGGAACAGGGCCCAGGAAACCGGATATCCACGGTTCCATATGATCGCCGAAGAAGGGCGCGAACACGAACAGCCCCCACATTCCGTATATAATGCTGGGAATGGCGGCCAGCAGCTCTATGGCGATCCCGATGGGGCGCTTCAGCCAGCGAGGGGAAAGCTCGGTGATGAAAAGGGCAATCCCGAAACTGACGGGGACCCCGATCACCATGGCGATGACGGAGGTTACGAGGGTGCCGTAAATGGAGACAAACGCCCCGAAGTCCTTGGTAACCGGATTCCAGGCCGGGCTTACCAGGAACCCGAACCCGAATTTTCCGATGGCCGGGGCCGCGCCCATGAACAGCGAGACCAGGATCGCGACCATCACCGTTAGAACCGCCCACGCGAATATTCGTGTGCCGTGGTAAAACAGGCCGTCGATGATGACGCCCCGCCGCATGCGGGTTTTCATGAGGGATGTGAGGGCCTCTTCCATAATCACCCTGTTTTCAAGTGAAAGCCTTCAGCTTTCCTTACAGAACAGAGGCTAAAGGCCGGTTATCGGTTTTGCTCCTATTTCCAGATGGGACGTCCCTGCGGATCCCTGATGACTTTATGCCAGGTTGCTTCTACAAGCCTGACAACCTTCGCGGGCATGGGGACATAGTCCAGTTCCTCGGCCATTTTCGCGCCGTTTTGATATGCCCAGTCGAAAAACTTCAGCACCCCCCTGCCCGTATCCGGCTTCATCTGCCTCTTATACATCAGGATGAAGCTGGCGCCGGTGATGGGCCAGCTGTCTTTTCCGGGCTGATCCGTGAGCACCCTGTAGAAGCCTTTCGCATGGGCCCAGTCGGCATTCGCCGCGGCCGCCTGGAAGGTGGCGGCGGCGGGCTCAACGTATCCGCCGTCCCGGTTGCGCAGTTTCACGTGGGTCAGGTGGTTCTGCAGGGCATATGCGTATTCCACATACCCGATCGAGCCCTTAATCCGTTTCACATAGGAAGCAACGCCTTCATTGCCTTTACCGCCGATCCCCACGGGCCAGGCCACCGCCTTGTTGTTCCCGATCTTGCGCTTCCATTCCGCGCTGACCTTGGAGAGGTAGTTCGTGAAAATCCAGGTGGTCCCGGAACCGTCCGAGCGATGCACCACCGTAATGCGCTTTGCGGGCAGGGCCAGGCCCGGATTTTCAGCCTTGACACGCGCGTCATTCCAGGTTCTCACCTTGCCCAGGTAAATATCCGCCAGGAGTCGGTTGTTCATCCTTATGGCGCCCGGCGCGACACCGGCAAGATTCACCACGGGCACCACCCCGCCCATGATCATGGGGAACTGCAACAGGCCCGATTTATCAAGGTCTGCAGGCTTCAGCGGGGCGTCCGACGCGCCGAAATCAACGGTTTTGGCCTTGATCTGCTTGATGCCTCCGCCGGAACCGATGGACTGGTAGTTGACCCGCACACCCGTTTCCCTGTTATAGGCCGCGGCCCACTTGGAATAGACCGGGTACGGGAAGGTGGCGCCCGCCCCGGAAATGGCCGTGACCTCGGCCGCGTGCCCGGAAGGCGCGGTGAACAAAAGGGCGATGCCGATAACGGCCGCCACCATTTTTAAAGCTGTCTTAATCATTTTTACCTCCTCCTTTTAAATCTGTCTTGATCATTTTTACCTCCGGTAGAACCGATTTTTGATATTTAATGATGGAATTGTAAGGTTTTTATTAGCAAACGATGAGTATTTGATTAGGAGAATGAGAGGGGGGACATCCTTAAGTAATCAAATAACTTTTCCGGAGAATCGTACCGGGATTGCGGA
>CAZCVB010000106.1:0-7949 GCA_964501805.1 uncultured Desulfobacteraceae bacterium
AAAGGCCTTTGCCACGGCCGGCTTTCTCATGTCGGAACCGATGAGCAGGGTTTTCATGCCGGCCTGGGCCATGGTGATGGCCAGGTTGACGGCCACCGTGGTCTTTCCTTCCTGGGGGGATGCGCTGGTGACGGCGAAGCTTTTTGTTTTCTTTTCCAGGTCGTGGAACTGGATGTTGGTCCTGAGGGCCCGGAAACTCTCCGCCACCACCGACTGCCGTGCAAAATGGGAGGCGAGGCATATCTTTTTCGCAAAGGCGGAGGACCGGATCAACCGCGCGTCTTTTTCTTCCAGCCCCTCCATGAGAGACCGCATGTCCCCCTGGGCGATAACCCCGAGTACGTTGGTCCCGAGGGTTTCCTCCACGTCCTCGATGGTGCCCAGCGAGGTGTCGAATGTCTCGGCGATAAAGGCCAGCACCATGCCGAGGATCAGGCCGATGACGACGCCCATCCCCCCCGTGGCCGCGATCCTCGGGGGATTGATGGGCGTTGTGGGCAGGAGCGCCGGACGGACGATGGTCACCTCTTCCGGTTTGTCGGCCCTTCGAATAAGCGCCTCCTGGTTCTTCCGTTCCAGGAGGGCCGTCATATTGCTGTAGGAATCCACCTTTCGTTTCAGACGGTCGAATTCCAGCCGTTTCGTCATCAGCTCATTGGTCTTTGTTCGGACATCGGCCAGTTCTTTTTTCAGGTCCGTCTCTTTCCGGGTGATACCGTCGATCTGCTGCTGGACGATGAACACCATCTTGCGGGCCTTTTCGATGATCCTGCGGGCGTTTTCAATGACCTCCGGGTGTTTTTCGGTGTAGTCCTTGAGCAGGGAGTCCCGCTTGATCAGGAGTTCCGCCAGCTCCGCGTTGGCGGCCTGGTACTGCGTGTCGGCGAAGCTTGAATAGAAAGAGTCCCCCCGGCCTTCGGGGTTCCGGATGAACTGTTCGATCTTCACCTTCAGGTCATTGAGCGCGGCCCTGGCCTCGCGCAGTTTCCGGATTTTTTCCCTTATCTCATTGGCCTTGGACAGCAGGTTCTCGCTCTGGAGATCAAAGGAGACCAGCTGGTTCTCCCGTGTGAACCGGTTGAATTCCTCTTCCGATTCCCGGAGCTTCCGCCGCACCGATTTCAGCTGGGCGGCGATGTAGTTCAATGCCTCTGTGGTCCTCCGGGTCTGCTCCCGGGCATGGACCTCCTTGTAGGTCGTGGCGATCGCATTGGCGAGGCGCTGGGCAAAGGCGGGATCCGTGTCGGTCACCTCGATATTGATGATGTTGGTGAACTCTTCCCTGGACACCTTCACCTTGGCCTGCAGGCGGCTTACCATTTCGGCCACGTCGGGTCTCAGGAATGCGGCCTTCCGGGAGGTGTCGGAAGGGACCTTCCCCAGCCGGGCCGCGACCTGCAGCATGACGGGATAGCTCTTGAGAACCGACATGACCGTGTCGATGCCGCCGCCCGTATTCCATGTGAGCGCGCCGCCCAGAATCCCGGAGAGGGAGGTCTCCTTTTCAAACTTTATGCTGCACTGGGAGGTATAAAGAGGCGTGGGGGCCCGGAGCACGGCGAACCCGGTGCTGAACACGCCCAGTAGCGCCGCGGACAGGCAGATGGTCAGCTTTCGTTTTTTGATGACACGCCAGTATTCCCGGAGATTGATGTCGTATTGCGCCAAGACGGTCCCCTGCTGTTAAATCTGATTTCCGGCCGGATTATCGCCAGTGGTATTTGTCCACATTTTCATGCCGCCGGTCGAAATGGAGGTAATGGCGGAGAAAATAATCATCCTCGAATTTTTTCGGGTACAGGAGGATATCCAGCAGGGGCAGGGTGTTCCGGATCCAGTCGTTGATGTCCCCGATCCGCATGCGGGGGACATAGACCAGGTCCCCGTCCTTCAGACGGACGTTCTGCCGGATATCGGCCTTTCGCAGAAGGGCCTTCATATCCGCCATCATTACCAGCGGCTTTTCCCCGGGCTCGTGGGCCCGGACGATGAGGGTGTTTTCCTCCTTGGCCAGGGGAGTGAAGCTGCCGGCAAGGGAAATGGCCGCCAGGAGGTCCTGGGCGTCCTCCAGGGGATAAACGCCCTGGCTGACCACCTCTCCCAGCACGTACACCCGCTCGCCGTAGGTGGGAAGTTCCGGGATATCCAGGACGTCCCCGTCGTCGATGATGATGTCCAGCCGTTCATCCCCCTTTTCAATGATGTCGTAAAGGTCGAGGACATAGGTCTTCCCGGAGCGGATGAGCTTGACCTGCTTGATATCGGCGTCCACCGTGTATCCCCCGGCCAGGGCGATGAGATCCATGAGGGTGGTCTTTCCCTTGAGATAGATCTTTCCGCTGGCCCCCTTGGCGCCGTAAACGCTTCCCCGGATGTTGGCCAGTTCTCCCAGCACCAGGGCGCTTTTGCTGTTGAATTCCTTTACCAGGATATCGATCCTGGGATGCTTGATGTAGCTGGCCAGCCGCCTTGTCAGGAGGGCGTCCACCTGGCTGGGCGTCAGACCCGCCACGGTGACGTCATCGATGAACGAGTAGGAGATCATTCCCCTGCTGTCGACGGTCACGGTGGCGGTGGTGACCTTGTCGCCGACCCGGGAGTTGATTTCAAGGACGTCGCCGGGGCCGATGCGGTATTCCGGTATTCCCCGGATCTCCTGGAATACCCTGTTTTTTTTCACCCGGCTCATCGCCCGCAGTTCTTCCTTTTTCGTTTCTTTCAGGATCTTCCGGGCGTTGGCTTCTCTTTCAGTGGGCGCCAGGTCTTTCACGGGCGTCCCTTTTACGGCGGTGGAGGCGTAACAGGAAGAGAGGAAAAGGGCGCCGGCAAGGCAGAGCAAAAGCTTCTTCCCCGTATGTCCGGCCGGGGCTCCCCGGTCATGATGTCGGTGCATGCGTTTGACGATGTTCATGTCTTCCGATCCGGCTTCATGGTCCCAGGGGACCATTTGTCAAAACTTTCCCGTCCGTATCAAAGGCGGGGTCTACGAACCGCCCGGCTTGATGACCTGTTACGGGTCCACCGGGAAGGGGAGCCCGCCGGGCGCGGACCAGGGGATTCAGCCCATGTCCTTTTCATCGACCGTTCCCACGATATGGAGCAGGGGAGACGCCGCAAGATCGATGACAACGGGTTTCGGCAGTTTTTCTCCCCGCCCGTCGTAAAGCAGTTCGACAGTGGGTCGCATGGGCTGGTTCTTGTCCGTACTGAGCACCCGTCCGATGGACGCGTTGTTCAATTTAACGTATGTGTTGACCGGGAAAAGGGAAATCTGGTTCAAAAATTCTTTCACCACCCGGGGCGGGAATTTCCCCTTCTCTATCCCCACGATCGATTTCACGGCGTCGGTCTGGATGAATTTCTCCCGGTAGGGCCGGTCCCGGATCATGGCCATGTACATGTCGATGAGCCCGATAATGGAGGCGGCTTCCGGGATCTGGTCGCCGGAAAGACCCCTTGGATATCCTGACCCGTCCCACCGCTCGTGGGTATGGAGGGCCGTCTCGGCCAGCCACCGGAAAGCGTTTCCCATGCGACCCAGGATCTCGGCGCTGACACGGGGGTGATTCCGGATGACGGCCAGTTCGTCGGGAGTGAGCTTCCCTTTCTTCATCAGGATGTGGGCGGGGATCCGGTACATTCCGACGTTTTCAAGAAAGGCCGTCAGCCCCAACCTGAGCAGCTCCTTGATGTTGTATCCCATCCCTTCGCCCACCTTCAGTGACGCGATGGTGACGCAGATGATATGGGACGGCAGGTCCCGATCGGGGGGGATGGACATGGCGTATTCGTACAATTCGCCGATCAGGCCCCTGTTGACGATATCATGGAGGATGGAGAGGATGGGGGAGGGGGAGATGTCCCTGTTTTTCCGGACCATCTCGCGGACCTCGAGGGCCCTTTCGAGCAGCGCCTGGTAGGCGGACTTTACGGCCTCGCCGTAACGATCGGCCCTGCCGGAATCCGAGAGGACCTCGTCCGCGCCCGGCGGGAAAGTCCCCGCCGCGTTACTACCGTCCGGGGTCTTTCCGGAAGAAAGGGTATCTCCCGGGTCCTTGGTTTCGTTTCCCAGAATATCAGAAAATCGTACCGTCATCCAGGATTTCCTTTATGACTTCCGGCTCGATCCGGCTGTCTTTCCTTGCACAGCCGAGGAGCAGTGCCAGGTCGCAGAGATTGTTGATGCTCCTCGGCAGACCGCCGGAATGCTCGTAGATCATCTCGAGGGCACCTTCCCCGAACACGTTCCGGTCCGCCCCGGCCTGTTTCTGGCGGAAAACGATATAATCCCTTATCTCCTCCGGCCTGAAGGGCCTCAGAACATATTTGATGGCGACCCGCTGCTCCATCTGGCGGATCCGCCGGATTTTTTCCACCAGTTCCGGCTGTCCCAGGAGAAAAATGGTCAGAAGGAACCGCCTGGACAACTGGTAGTTGAGCAGGAGCCGGATCTCCTCCAGGGTGGCCCTGCTCAGCAACTGGGCCTCGTCCACGATCAGGACTGTCTCCCGTTTTTTTTCCAGATTTTCGTTGAGCCGTTCGTTCAGGACCCGCAGGACCTCCACCTTGCTGGCGGGGACCCGGGAAACGCCGAACCTGTAAAGCACGTCCTGGAGAAACTGCTTCGGGCCCAGGCACGGATTGGCCACCAGGGCCACGTCATATTTTTTTCCGGAGATGCGCTTGAGAAAGACCCGGCTCAGGGTGGTTTTACCGCAACCGATGTCCCCGGACAGGAGCGCGCACCCTTTTCTCCTTTCAACCGCGTAGGAAAGCCGCATAAGGCCTTCTTCGTGGGGCCGGGAGAGATAAAAAAAATCCGGGTCCGGCACGTTGTCAAAGGGAAACCTTTCAAACCCCCAGTATTCTAAATACATGAATGTCCCTGAACAAAGCCCGCCGTCCCTGCGGGACTGCCGGATGAAACCAGGGCCGTGGGGCCGTCATCAGTCCCTCAAGTCCCTAAAATTTTTAAATCTATCATAACTCTCCTTTCAACTCAAGTCCCTCCTGGAGAGCGCGATTTTTATTCCTTATATTTCATTTAAAAATGTTTGAATTATAAATCTATTATATTAATTTAAGCATATTAGAATGTAAATTTCAAGCAAAAAATAGGAGGTGTTAATGCCTTTCCATCATTAACCGAAGGGGCCTCCGAGGGGTCAGGGGCGCTCGTCCCTCCGGTAACCCGAGGCCCGTTGTTTATCGCCCAGCGCCTCATAGCATGCGGCGATATAGGGCCCGGCCTCTTTCGAGCGGCGGAATTTCAGGAAAAAGGGGAGGGCGCGCCCGGGATCCCGGAGGTTCAGGTAATTGATCCCGAGACACATGTTCAGGGGTTCGCTTTCCGGGAAATGCGACACCCCCTCCAGGAGGACCCGGTTGGACGCCTCGAAGTCTCCTTTTTTCTGCCGGATGAGGCCCAGGCCCAGGTATGCGCGGTGGTCGGGATGGTAGGCGAGGGCCCGCCGATAGAGTGTTTCAGCGGTTTTTTCCTTTCCGGGGATCTCCTCCCGCGCCGCATAATCGCCGTGGGTGAAGGTCATTCCCAGCCTGGAAAGAAAATCGGAATGGGCCCTGTAAAGGGCCGTCTCGTCCACCAGTTGAAGGTCCTTCGCAAAGGCGGGGAGTTCGCGGTAAAAGGACGTCCTGAGCTGTTCGCCGAAGGCAAGGACCTTCTTCGCCGACAGGTCCGGGTCGGTTTCGAAATACATGATATCTTCCACCCGTTTCAACCAGATGTCATCCGTCACCCCGGCCCTTTTCATGAAATCGGAATAAAGGGCTGTTCCGGGAAAGAGATCCAGGATGTAGAAGATGGCGCTGAGCGGCCTGATTTCGTGAATCAGCTCGATGGATGCCCGGATGGTATCCGCTGTTTCCCCGGGATTGCCATAGATGAAGTAGGCCCGCGCCAGGATGCCGTATCCGGTTGTGAGGGCGAAGGCCCGGCGGATCTGACGGTCGCTGATATTTTTTTTCAGGAGACCATTCCTGATCTTCTCGGAACCGCTTTCCACCCCGTAACTGATCTGGATGCAGCCGGCCCGCCTCATCCAGCGCAGCATGTCCCCGGTCACGGTGTCGACCCGGGAGATGGCCGCCCAGGAGATATCGAGACGCCGTTCAATGATTTTCCTGCAGATCTCGATGACCCGTTTTTCCCTGAGGGTGAAGGTATCGTCGGAGAAATAAAAAAAGCGGATGCCCCGGTCATGGAGGCGCTCCAGCTGGCGCACGAAGTAACCGGGTGAATGGTATCTTACCCTGCGTTTCCAGAAGCGCGGGGACCCGCAGAACGCGCAGTTTCCGGGGCACCCCCTGGTGGAAGAAACATGCTGGAATTCGAAGTAGCGTGCGGGGTCGGGCAGCCGGTCCAGGTCGCTGATAAGCGGCGCGTCCGGCGTCCGCGTCACTCCCGCGGCGGTCCTGAAAGCGAGTCCCCGGATTTTCCCGACTCCGGCGGTGTTTCCCGTTTCAAGGGCCCTGATCAGGTTCGGGAAGGTGTCTTCTCCCTCCCCGATCACCACGAAATCGATTTCCCGAAAATGGGTGAGGAGATGCTCCCACAGGAAGGTGGCGCCCACGCCGCCGAAGACGATCCGGATTTCCGGGTTCACCTCCCGGGCGACCCGGGCGATGTCGATGCCGCCCCAGCGGTTGGCGTGGAGGATGGAGAACCCGATCACGTCGGGATCCCGGCTTATGAGGGACTCCCTGATTTTTTCGGGCGCGTTGCGGAGGTTGTACCAGTTCAGCACGTCCACGTCGTGGCCGTCCGCCTTCAACGCCGCGCCCACGTAATAGAGCCCCAGGGGCACCGCACGGATATCTTCCTCCCGGAGCCGGTCTTCAAGGCAAGGAGGGTATATGAGCAGTACCTTCATCTCGGCTGCCCGGATTCGGCCTTCAGGCCGGGACGGCGCTGTTTCCCCGGCAGAGCCGGCCGGGGGAAACGGCGCTCCGTATCAGGTCCTGAGGACATCGTAAAACTGCCCGGAGCGATCAACTTTATCTCCCACGCGGGTGCCGCAGAACCGGCAGCGGTATTCGTACCGGTCCCCGTCGGGCAGGACCAGGAGCAGGAATTTATTAACGGGAACGGCGCGTCGGCACCGGGGGCAGTAAAGCTCGGTGGCCTCAAGGTCACTGAACTGCCGCTCCGGTTGCGCCGGGCCACGCCGGGCCCCCGGCATGAAATGTGGAAGGCCGTCTTTCATGGCTGCGCCCTCTGGATAAAAGAAGATTTTTATGCTAAGGTCCGTCTCCTGCGGTTTCGTTGCAACCGGGTGGAAAAGACCCGCAGATACCTGCATCATAATCATCGGGAAGGGAGAAGGCAAGAGGGTTCGGAAAAGTCTTTCATCGAAATTTGAAACGTGCAATCCAGGACGAAAAGAACAGGAGGGTGGACATGAAGGTGAAACACATCGATCATATCGGAGTCGCCGTAAAGACCATCGAACAGGCGGGGAAATTCTACACCGATATCCTGGGCCTCAAGATCCAGGAGATTGAAAACGTCGCCGACCAGAAGGTCAATGTCGCGTTTATCCCCATTACGGACAGCGAGGTGGAACTGCTGGAATCCACCGAACCGGACGGACCCGTGGCAAAGTACATCGACGCCCGCGGAGAGGGGGTGCAGCACGTGGCCTTCCGTGTTGAGAATATTGATGAGGCCCTTGACGAACTGAAGGCCAAGGGCGTACGCCTCATCGACAAGGAACCGCGGAAAGGGGCCGGCGGGGCCAGGATCGCCTTTATTCATCCAAAGGAGACCAACGGCGTCCTTGTGGAGATCTGTGAAAGGGATTGACCGTTTCACCGCCGGATCGGCGGGCCCTATGGGCGCATAACGCTCCCCGACCCCGGAAGCCCTGCCGGATCCGATCCCTCCCGGGCCCCATGGCAGGGACGAGAAACCGATTCCGGCGGGATCAAAA
>CAZCVB010000107.1:0-7918 GCA_964501805.1 uncultured Desulfobacteraceae bacterium
AACGGGGCCGGTCCCGAGTTCATGGGTCTTTCCCGCTTTATCCATATAGGAGATGGACAGGGGCCCGGTCTTCCATGATCCCAGCCGGTCCACCAACAGCCGGATCTTCACCTTTCCGGAGACCACCTTCCGGTCCACGACGGTCAGGCCGTCCAGACCCCCGACCTCCGGCCGTGGGGGGAGCCGGGCCCCTTTTGGGAGACGGCAGGTCAGGGTCAGGGTCACGACGGCGCCCACTTCCGCCGCGTCCCGGTCCAGGGCAGCGGTAAGGCCCGGGGTCCGGGGCACGCCGGCAAACGCGGCCGGCCGGAGCATAAAGGAAAGGATCACCAGCATCACAAGGATGCCGAAAGGGCGCATCCCCCGGGAAAATCCAGAAATCATCCTTTGCCTGTCCAGGGTCTCAGCGTCCATGAGCCTCCCCTATAACCGGCGTCTGCGCAGATCAAAAAGCCGGGTCAGCGGTTCCACCACGGGGCCGTCCGTGGTGATGTCCACCAGGTCGACCCCCGAGCGCCGCAGGAACCGCGACAGGGCGTCCCGCTGCGCCAGGCGCTCCCGGCGCCACGCCGCGTTCAGGGCGCGGCGCCCGGTATTCACCCACACCGTCTCCCCGGTTTCGGGGTCCGAAAGGACCACGAGACCCGCATCGGGAAGGACCTCTTCGGCCGGATCGGACAACCGGATGACCGTGAGGTCGTGTTTGCGGGCGGTCAGGGCGAGGGAAGTTTCAAACCCCGTGTCCATGCAGTCGGAAATGAGAAACACGATGGCATGCCGTTTCACCACGCGGTTCACGTAGCCCAGGGCCGCGTCCAGGCATGTAGTCAAATCGGAAGGCTCAAAGGTAAAAATTTCCTTGATCAAACGCCACACATGGGCGGCCCCCTTCTTGGGGGGGATATATTTCTCCACCCGGGAACTGAAAAGGACGGCGCCCACCTTGTCGTTGGTCCGGATGGCCATAAAGGCCAGCATGCCGGCCACCTCGGCCAGGACCTCCCGCTTGAACCGTTTCCGCGTTCCGAACTGCTGGGAACCGGAGAGATCCAGCACCAGGATGACCGTCAGTTCCCGCTCTTCGTGGAAGACCTTCACGAAAGGGCGGCCGAAACGGGCGGAGACATTCCAGTCAATGGTGCGGATATCATCACCCGGCTGGTATTCCCGCACCTCGGCGAACTCCATGCCCCGCCCCTTGAAGGCGCTCTCGTACTGGCCGGAGAACAGGTCGTCGGCCAGACGGCGGGTCCGGAAATGAAACCGCTGGATCTTTTTCAGGATCTCCCCTGAAAGCATGTCACGGGACCTCGATCCGCTCCAGAAGCGTGGCGATCAGGTCATCGGTGGTCTTCCCCTCCGCCTCGGCCTCGTAGCTCAGGATGATCCGGTGCCGGAGCACGTCCGGCGCCATGGACTTGACGTCCTGCGGCGTGACGTATCCCCGGCCCGTCAGGAATGCGTGGGCGCGTGCGGCCTGGCCGAGCCAGATGGAGGCCCGGGGGGACGCGCCGTAACTGATCATGGGACCCAGGTCCAGGCCGAAGGACCCGGGATCGCGGGTGGCCCGCGTGATCCGAACGATATAGTCGACGATCTTCTCTTCCATGTGGATGGACCGCATGACCTCCCGGGCCGCCGAGATCCGGGAGATCTCCACGACGCCTTCGACATCGTCGCTCACACTCCGGTCGGCCCGGACCATGATCTCCTTTTCCTCCGCGGCCGTCGGGTAATCGACCCTGATCTTGAGCATGAACCGGTCCAGCTGGGCCTCCGGCAGGGGGTAGGTCCCTTCCTGTTCGATGGGGTTCTGCGTGGCCATCACCAGGAACGGGGGCGTCAGCGTGAAGGTCGTCTCCCCGATGGTCACCTGCCGTTCCTGCATGGCCTCCAGAAGGGCGCTCTGCACCTTTGCCGGGGCGCGGTTGATCTCATCGGCCAGGATAATGTTGTGAAAGACAGGCCCTTTTCTGATCTCGAAGGTGGCGGTGTCCGGCCGGTAGATCTGGGTTCCCAGGATATCCGCCGGAAGGAGATCGGGCGTAAACTGGATCCGCTGGAACGTGGTCCGGAGGGCGGCGGCCAGGGCCCTGACCGCCGTTGTCTTTGCCAGGCCCGGGAGTCCCTCGAGAAGCAGGTGCCCGTCGCACAGGAGCCCGATGAGCATCCGCTCCACCAGGTTTTTCTGGCCCACCACGATCTTCTCCACCTCGGCCATGATCTGCCGGAGGACCACGCTCTCCCGCTCCACCCGCCGGGTAATCTCTTCGATATCCATGTTGCCTCCTCCTCTGTACGCCCCGGAAATCCCGCCGGGCACGCGTCACTTTTTCGGCCGCGGCACCAGGATCTTCTCCGCGCTTTTCGTGATATCCCCCGCGATCCCGGCGGAGAGATAAAAGGGATCTTCAACCCGCGACGATACCGCGGGGACGTCCCCGGTCTTTTTCCCGCTCTTTTTGAACATGGAGAACGTGTGTGTACCGGTCCCCTTCAACACCACGGTGAATTCCGGCCGGGTGAATGCCTCTTTTTTACGCCCTTCCATAAACGCGCGGCACCGCAGATCCGAGAGCAGCGAGATGAGACGGTTGACTTCCGTCTCGTCCACCTTCCCGCCGTCCGCCGTTTTCCACCGGCCGCTTTTTCCGGCCGGGGCGGTTTCCGCTTTTTTCTCCCCCCGGGCCGCGGACGCCGTATCGGACCGCGTCAGCACCAGATGCCGCTTTCCCATTACAAGGTCCATTTCCCGGACCTTGTCCCGGTCAAAGGCGAATACGGTCTTGTCCCGCAAACCCGCGGCCGAGACCTCAAACAGTCCCCTGAAATTTCCCAGGGCGTGATAGACCCGGTCGTCCCCCTTCAGCCGGACAAAGGTATGCCGGAACGACGGGGCGGCCTTTCCCACGAAAAAAACACGGCGCAGCGTGTCCCCGCTCCAGGCGCGGACCCGGATCCTGCGGGCACTGTCCAGATCGTACCGGTCGTAGGTCCCGGACTCCGAGACCAGGGCCGTGACGGAAAGACCGCCGATGGTCTCCAGCATCCGCCGGATGGTGTCCGCATCCGCCGGAAACCCCTTCGGCTCGATGATCCACGATGATTTTTTCCTGACAAGGACCACCGGGCCGCCTTTTCCGGTCACTTCGATCTTCGAGATCTCCCTGGCCGGAACCGGGGCGATCTCCGGCAGGCGATAGTGCAGCCGATCGGGATTCCGGAGGCAGAGATATAACACCAGCGCAAGGATGACGGCTGCCAGTACCGGGTATTCCTTCCTGATCTTCATGGCGTGCCTCCCTCACGGGCCGGATGTGCGGACCGGAACATGGCCCGGATCCGCTTTTTCCGGGACCGCCTGCGAAACATCACCCCGAGCCCCGCCAGGACCACCAGCACGGGGAGGCAGGCGATGTTGAAGGATTTGACAAAGGTCCTGACGCCCCCGTCGGTCTGGTAGAGCGGATTGTAGCTCTGCCCCTTTCCCCGCATCAGGGCAATGCCTTCGCGGTTGTTCAGATAGTCCAGGGCGTTCAGGATAAAAACGGCATTCGGGCCCTTCCCTTTCCTGTCGATGACATTGTCCCCCAGCATGGCGGATGCGGCCATGATAAAAATCTTTCCGGGCCGGCCCCTGGTGAGCACTTCGCCCTCGGGCGAGATCCTGGAAAGCACCTCGTCCGTTTTCTTCCGGACCTCCTTTTTTTTGTCACCCGGCTTTTCCCCTTTCCGGGGCGCCTTTTTCACCGGGACGGGCTTCCCCTTGAAATAACTCGGGAATCTCCCCTCGATCACGTACGCCAGGGGGAATGTCTTCCGCTGATCCCGGGGGGGGAGGGGCGGCATGAACATGGGATTCAGGTTGATGCGGCCGCGCGTCTCCCATGCCCGTCCGGACGATGAAAAGAGTTCATGGGCCACCAGATTGTCGGCATCCAGTTTCTTCCGGTCAAGGACCAGGGGGGAGATCTTCAGGGCCGCCAGCCCCTTGATGTTCTTCATAAAATCCAGATCGTGACGGATGAAGCGATTCTTGATGATGGGGATGTAATAGACGGGCCGGCGCCCGCCTCCCATGTCCCGCGGCATCTCCTGCTGATAACAGGTTTCATCCATGACAAAGGAGGGTTTGACGCGGATGCCGTAATGGGACAGCAGTTTTTCAAGACCCGTCCGGACGGGCTCATACCGTCCCCCGCCGCCCATGCCGAACCCCGGGACCTCCCTGAGGGCGTCCGGGAACAGCATCAGGCTTTTGCCCCGCATCAGGAACTGGTCGATCTGAAACAATTCGTCATCGGTAAAGGTCTCGGTCGGCCGGGCAATGACCAGGCAGTTGAGATCCTCGGGAATGCCGTCCTCCTTCAGGCGGATATCCTTGATGGAATAGGTTTCGGAAACCAGGCGGCGGAGATTCGCCAGGGCCTCCCCTTCCCTTTGCCGCCGGGGATCGGAAAACGCACGCGACAGGTTGAGAGCGCCGTGATCCGACAGCCACCCGAGATCCTGGTTGATGTCGATGAGCGACTCGAGGTTCTTGTCGATGACCGCTTCCATCTTTTCCATGTCCGCCAGTTCATAGTGCGTGCCGATGAGGGGGATACGCACCATCCGGATCAGCGGGATTTCGGACACCCGGTCCCCGTATTCCATCACCAGGCCGATGGCCCCTTCGCCCGCCGGGATGCCTTTTCCGGAGACGGCCGGCCACTTGAGCTTGAGGACATGGTACTTCTTTACGGCCACGGACAGGGCCGGCGTCCTGGTGGGATCCAGGAACTGGAACTCCAGCTTCCCGTAGGTTTTCTTATTGAGCCCGGCCACCATCTCCCGGATCTTTTCCGGGAGCCGCGAAAGGCCGTCCAGGTGCATCAACGGGGCGACCCTTTCCAGGGAGGAAGAGAGGAAGAGCTTCACCTGCACCTTTCCCGGCAGTCTCAGAAGGGCGCTGACCTTGTGGTTCAGTTTCTGTATGGCCGTGGTCAGGCGATACTCCAGCCCCTCGGTGGAAGTGAGGGTGGGGATCCGCTCGATAAGGTCCCCGTGGATCAGGACAAGGCCCATGTAGGCGTTTCGAAACTTGACCTCGTCCTTTTCGATATCCTGGATCTGAACGGGATGGATGCCGTAGGTGCGGGCCAGTTCCCGGTTTTTCCGGGTCTCCTCCCGGTCCACCGCGCCTTCCTCCGGGCTCACGTCGTAGAACCGGTAGTTGAAATACCGGTTTCCATAGACGGCGTATTCTTCCAGCAGGTCGCGAAGGTACTGCTCCGTGTTGTTGTAAGGGGCCGGAAGATCCCGGGTGAAAAAGACATTGATGGTCAGCGGTTCGGAAAGGGTGGCCACCACCTTGCGGCTGGCCTCGGAAAGGGAGTAGACCCTGTTCCGGGTAAGGTCCCATCTGAAAAACAGGGTCGTGCCCGCGACGTTCACCAGCACGATAATTGCCAGGTAAAAAAGGAACCGGATGTAATCGGGTGCGTTCTTCTTGATGCCCATCGTAACGGCCTCTTGTTTCATCATCGGTTTTTTTTATTATTCGATTTCCCTTTGTGCCGTTGTCCGGCCGGGCCGCGCCGCCGTCCCCATCCCTTCCGGGACATTGAAAAAATCGATCCGGGAGCGGCGGGCTATTCCCTCCCCCGCACAACCAGGTGCGTCCCCAGGATGGCCGTGACCATGACGCTCAGGAAATAAAGGAGATCTCTTGAATCGATAATTCCTTTTGAAATATTCTGGAAATGAAAATCCGCTCCCAGGTATTGCAGTATTCCCAGCAACGGCCGCGGCAGGAAAAAGAGCATCTTGTCCACCAGGGTCAGGGTGAAACAGACGGCCGTTCCGATGATAAAGGCCGTGATCTGGTTGCGGGTCATGGATGAGGCGAACAACCCGACCGCGCAGAAGGCGGCGCCCAGCAGGATGGCGCCCAGGTAGCCGCCGGCCACCGGGCCCCAGTCCAGATCCCCGAGGAACGACACCGTGACCGGGTAGGCGAGGGTAGGGATCAGCATGCATCCCACAAAGGCCGCACCCGCCAGAAATTTTCCCATGATCACGTCCCGGACCGTCACCGGCAGGGTCATCAGGAGTTCATAGGTCCCCACATTGAACTCCTCCGAAAAAAGGCGCATGGTGACCGCCGGGACCACGAATGAAAAGACAAGGGGCAAAAGGGAGAAGAACCCTCTGATACTCGCCTGGTCGTACAGGAAAAATGTGGAAAAAAAGAACCACCCCGTCACCAGGAGAAAAACGGAGATCACGATGTAGGCGGCGGGGGAGATGAAATAGGCCACGAATTCTCTTTTCATGATCCGTATCATCCGGTGCATATCAATTCTCCCTCGTGAGTTCCCTGAAAATGGTTTCCAGTGTCCGGGTTTCCCGGTGAAAATCCAGCAGGACCCAGTCGGTTCGCCGGATCTGCCGGTACAGGTCCGCGCGGCGGTCGGTTGCGCCCTCGCAGGCAACGGTCACGTCAAGGACGCCCTTTGCGGACGCTCCGAATTCCAGGGAGAGGACACCGGCCACGTCGGCCAGTTCCCTTTCCACGGATTCCCTGTCCGCCCCCTCGAGGGTCACATGGACAAGATGCTTTCCACCGGCCGACTGCCGGAGGGCTTCGGTCTTTTCATCGGCCACGATCCTGCCGCGGTTCACGATGATGACGCGATCACAGGTGGCCTCGGCCTCGCTGAGGATATGCGTGGAGAGGATCACCGTCTTCTGCCTCCCGATGCGCCGGATAATCTCCCGGATCTCGGCAATCTGGTTGGGATCCAGACCGGAAGTCGGTTCGTCCAGGATCAGGATTTCCGGGTCCGTCATCATGGCGTGGGCAAGACCGACGCGCTGTTTGTAGCCCTTGGACAACTCTCCCACGGGTTTGTGCATCACGTCGTTCAGGCCGCACAGGTCGCCCAGGCGGCGGATCCGGGACTCCCTGATTTCGCCGTCAAGGCCGCGGATACCGGCAACATGGTTCAGGTAATCGTAGACCAGCATGTCCCGGTACAGGGGGGCCGATTCCGGGAGGTATCCCAGCAGTTGCTTGACCTTGAGGGGTGATTCTTCAATCCGGTGCTCTCCCACGCGAATGCTGCCCGATGTGGGCCGGATGAACCCGGTCAGCATCCTGAGCGTCGTGGTCTTCCCCGCTCCGTTGGGCCCCAGGAGTCCCACGATTTCCCCTTTTGAAATATCGAACGTCATGTGATCCACGGCACACAGATCACCATAATACCTGGTCAGGTCCTCCACATGAATCATCGGCTGCTCCCATGTTGACGATGACGATTCCGAATAGCGGTATGCCCTCCCGGCGCGCGGCACAGGCCGGTCGCGGGCCGCCCAAAGGCGGACAGGCATTGCGGCGGGTCTTGAGGGTCACAGGACGGGCGGGGACCGGGATCCCGGCAATCGGAATTGCCCGGTCTCCGGAGGAAAGGGATGGATTTCGACGGCACGGCCCCGGCATGGGCGGCGGGCGTCCGGCGCAAGCGGTGAAACGGCGCACGCCAGGCGGCCAAGGAGGTCAGGACCGTCTCCCGCATCATCCGTTGCCTGGAACACGCGGGCCGACAGGACCCGGACAGGGGAGACAAGGCAGGATGAATGGGAAAAACGGCCGGCGGTAACATAACCGCCCGGCACGGCGCATCCCAGGAAAAAACCCAGGACGCACCAGATGCGGAATTTACTGAAGGGTGCGGCTGTTGCTGTCACAATCGCCTCGCATGAAGGATCACTACAGTCACCGGCCATGGGCGGAGAAGCCGGAGCCCCTTGTCTCTTCATTTCAGAATCCCGTGCTTCTCCGGGCGGCGACCGGGATATCCTTCCTCTTCTCACGGAGATCCATTCGGGACGGCCGCGCTTTCCTTCCGCTCCGGACCTCCCGGCAAGTCGCATC
>CAZCVB010000108.1:0-1370 GCA_964501805.1 uncultured Desulfobacteraceae bacterium
TCACCGGGATTTGACAATATTTTTTTGAGAGTTGATGGGCCGGTAAAACGTTATTCATGTACATGGCGCAATAACAGGGTTTCAGAAGACCCGTCTGAAGGATGGGCGGGAGGGCCAGGCCGTTTTTCAACCCGGGCCCTGTGATTTCAGGGCGGGGTGGTGAGGCGATAGAGGAAGCGGGCCTTGATATGGAGGCGCCTGACGGTTACGGAACCGGGAAAGGGGGGGAACGGGGCTGCGGCCCGGATGGTCCTCAGGGTCTCCCGGTCAAGGATGGCGTAGGTCGAGCCGTTCAGGATCCGGATGTCCCTTAACCGTCCCTGCCGGTCCAGGGTAAACAGGATCCGGACGCTTCCCTCGATCAGGTTTTCCCGCGCCTCGGCCGGATATTTCCACCGGGCCATCAGGCGTTCTTTCACCACCTTTGCATATGAAGTATAGCGCCTGTCCCGGGTGTCCAGGGAAATGGTGTCCTCGGCGGGCTCCGGTTTCGCTTCCGGCTCCGGCCGAACACGGGTAGTGAGGCCCCCGCTCGCCGTCTCGTCGTCGGCCAGGGGGTCTACCGGGGGACGAAGGATCTCCACGTGGTAGATGCGCAGGGGCCGGGGAAACCAGTTGATGGGAACGGTTTTCTGTATCCCCCACAGGAGGCAGGCGTGCAGGGCCAGGGAGATGACCAGACAGCGCCTCATGGCGTTCCCGCGCCACGGCGGGACCCGGGCCCTATTCCCTTTTTCGGTGATTTCCCGCGCCATTCACCCACCAGTCTGTTTTCTTGTCAAACCACCACTGGGTGCTGTGGGTTGACAGGATTTCATCCGCGATCTCCTTGGCGGTGTCCGTAACGAGTCTCCTGGTGGCGAAGGCGATCCAGTCGCCCGCGTTCGGGTTCCCCAGGTCCAGCTGCTCTTTCAGCTCGAGGATGAGGTCCAGCTGGTCCGCGTCCTTGGACAGACGGGCCTCAAGGGTATCGCACCCGTTGAATTCACGGATAAGGTCCAGGATCTCCCCGCCGAACCCGAGACCCGCAACCTGATCGCGCACGGCCCTTTCTTCGTCGGTGGTGACATATTTTTTGTTTACATAGTTGTGATCCGCCGTTCTGGCTTCCGGAAAATCGTGACAGAGGCACATCAATACGACCCGGTTGCGATCCGCCCGCGGCTCCCGGCACGCCAGGACATAACCGATAACGGCCGTACGAAAGGAATGGTCGGCCACGGATTCCCCCCCGGAGCCCAGGAACTGGTATCCTGTTCGCGGGGTCTTTTTCAGCATCCCTATTTCAAATAGAAATTCTGCTGTCCGTTTCATCATGCCCCCTGAATAGGGGGACGCGGGGGAAAAGTCAACCCCGTCGTTGCATAAAC
>CAZCVB010000108.1:1470-7871 GCA_964501805.1 uncultured Desulfobacteraceae bacterium
CCGTTTTGTTTCGATCCCGCTTGATTTATCCAGGCTCAGTAGTTAATATTATCCGTTACGGCGAAGCGCCCCGACGGGAGGGAGCAGGGATTGCCTTCCGAAATCCGGCGGAGGGGATCCCTTTTGTTTGAGGGCCCCGGTTGAAAAGAGGATATTTTCATTATGACGGACGATATCCCGGAAATGAAAATTTATACTTACCCGGATCCGGTCCTGCGGGCAAAGGCCCGGCCTGTGGAGGAGATTGATGATGGAATTCAGGACCTGGTGGACCGGATGATCGCCGTTATGTATGCGGCCCCCGGTATCGGACTGGCGGCCAACCAGGTGGGCCGACTCCGGCGGGTGATCGTGTTTGATCTGGAGCCGGGGAAGGAAGGCCGGAAACCGTTCGCCCTCCTCAATCCGGAAATCGTGCTGAGTGAAGGGAGTGTTTCGCACGAGGAGGCCTGCCTGAGCGTGATCGATTACTCGGCCGAGGTAACGCGAAAGGCGCAGGTGAAGGTCCGCGGCGTCGACCGTGACGGAAAGCCGGTGGACCTGGAGGCCGACGGTCTTCTGGGAATCTGCCTCCAGCATGAAATCGACCACCTGGACGGTGTCCTGTACATCGATCATATCAGCAGTCTGAAACGGGCCCTTTACAAGAAGAAATTGAAGAAATTGATGAAAAAGAGATAAGGCGGTGCGAGGCCGGAATGGAAAATAGCGCGGAAAAAGTGTTTCCTCTCCGTCCCGTCATCGTCTTCATGGGGACCCCGGAATTTGCCGTCAGCGGGCTGGAGGCCCTGATCGGCGCCGGCCATAACGTGGCGGCCGTGGTGACGCAGCCGGATCGGCCGAAGGGGCGGGGGAGGAAACGGACGCCTTCTCCCGTGAAACAGACGGCCCTCAGAAACGGCATAGAGGTCCTCCAGCCTGAAAACGCATCGGAAGAGGGCTTTTGCAGGCGGATCTCGGACAAGGGGCCCGATATCCTGATCGTGGTGGCCTTCGGTCAGATCCTGCGGCGGAATCTTCTCCGGATCCCCCGCTGGGGGGTGCTGAATATCCATGCGTCCCTCCTTCCGAGGTATCGCGGGGCTGCGCCCATCCAGTGGGCCATCCTCAACAATGAGACCCGGACCGGCCTGACGGCCATGCGGATGGAAGAGGGCCTTGATACGGGTCCCATCCTCCTTCAGGAGGCGGTGGACATCCCGGCGGATGAAACCGCCGGCGAGCTTCACGACCGCCTGGCGCGTATCTCCGGGGGGTTTCTGTTGAAGACCCTCCAGGGCCTGTCGGAGAACCGGCTCCGGGAAAGGCCCCAGGATCACTCGCGTGCCACATACGCGGGCAAGATCGACCGGAAAATGGCCCGCATCAAGTGGGAACGGCCCGCCGAGGCCGTGTCCGCCCTCATACGGGGGCTGGATCCCTGGCCCGGCGCCTACACCACCCTCAATGGAAAAGAGATCAAGCTGTTTTCGTCCCGGGTGGTCCAGCGGACTACGCCGGGCGGGGTTCCCGGGCGAGTGGCCGGCCTGGGCGAGGGGTCTTTGCTGGTGGAAACGGGAAGCGGCATCGTGGAGATACGGGCATTGCAACTGCAGGGGAAAAAAAGGCTCCCGGCCGAGGTTTTTCTGAGGGGACTTCCATTGAGCACGGGAACCCTGTTCGGGTCTTGAGATGAAAGAATCCTTCCGCTCAAGGCCCCAGGAAACGGACGGATCGGTCCCCGGAAAGCCGGAAGGACTGATGACCGCGCAGCCGCCCCAAAAACGCACCTTCATCTTTCTCCTTCTGGTGACGTGCGTGGTAATGGTGGGAGCCGCTTTCCTCCTGTGGTGGGTTCCATATGTGGGGCTGACCCATATCCATCCGAGCATGCCCGCCGTCCTCGCCGTTGTGCTGGGAGGTGCCGTCCTTTTCGTGATCGGCGGGGCCCTGACCCTTGTTTTCACCATCGTGCGGGGAAAAAATCTTTTTTTCAACCTCCGGGTGCGGGGGCTGGTCATCCGGTTTCTTTTCCCCCTGCTGGTCATCGTCGGGAAGTGCCTGGGGATCACCAAGGAAGAGACGCGGCGGTCCTTCATCGCCATCAACAACCAGCTGGTTCTTGCCGAGGCCCCGAAGGTAAAGCCGGAGCGCCTGCTGCTGCTTCTTCCTCATTGCCTCCAGAATCATGACTGCAAGGTGAGAATCATCGGAAACGCCCGGAACTGTCAGGGCTGTGGAAAATGCAAGATAAAGGATCTCGTGGCGATCTCGGAAGAGTTCGGCGTCCCCGTCGCGGTGGCCACGGGCGGGACCCTGGCCAGAAAAATCGTGGTGGAAACGCGGCCGGAGATCATCGTGGCGGTGGCGTGCGAGCGGGATCTCACCAGCGGGATCCAGGACACCTACCCGATCCCCGTGTTCGGCATATTCAACCGAAGGCCTTTCGGCCCATGTTACGACACGGACGTGGATCTTGAGATGGTCAGGAAGGGCATCATCACCTTCCTGGATCGCGGTGCGCCGTGACGCCCAGGGACCTTGCGCTGAGCGTTCTGAATCGGCTGGACCGGAGTGGCGCCGGGTTCCCGGTGGAACTCCTGAACCGCGCCTTCCGAAAAGAACGGCATCTTGATCAGCGGGACCGCGCCTTCACGGTACAGCTGGTCCAGGGGGTCCTGCGGTGGCGGCTCCGGCTGGACCGGATCATCCGTCTGAGGACCCGGTTCCCGTTTTCCAGGATCGACCCCCCCGTCCTGAACATCCTGCGCCTGGCGCTGTACCAGATACTTTTTCTGGACCGGGTACCGGACTCCGCCGCCGTCAATGAAGCGGTGAAACAGGCGAAGCGGACGGCGTCGCCCCGGGTCTCCGCGTTCGTCAATGCCATGCTGCGCCGTACATGCAGGGGGGAAAAGGAGCCTCCCTTTCCGGACCGCGCAAAAGATCCGGTGGAATATCTGTCCGTGTACTATTCCTATCCCCGCTGGATGGTGGAGAAATGGATCGGAGAGATGGGCGATGAAACGACGGAAGCCCTGCTGAAGGCCGGAAACCGGACCCCGCGGCTGGTGATCCGTTGCAATTCCTTGAAGACGGACCGGTCCGTCCTGGCCGCCCGGCTGGCGGAAGAAGGGATCCGGACGGATGCCACGCCTTTTTCGCCTGAAGGATTGACCATTAAGGGAGGAATCGGGTCGGTTTCCACCCTCCGGGCCTTCAGGGACGGCCTGTTCCAGATCCAGTCCGAGGCCGCCCAGATCTGTTCATATCTCCTTTCACCCCGACCCGGAGACCATGTTCTCGACCTGTGTGCGGGACTCGGGGGAAAGTCCACGCACATGGCACAGATGATGGGAGACCGGGGAAGCCTTGTGGCCCTTGACATGAGCCGTCGCAGGCTGATAAAGCTCAAAGAGAGTTCCCGCCGCCTCGGGATCGCCTGTATCCACCCCGTTTCCGCCGATGCCGGTGACCGGCTCTCTTCCCTGTTTCGGTATCCCTTTGCGAAGATCCTGGTGGACGGCCCCTGCTCGGCCCTGGGAGTGATTTCAGGCCGTCCGGATGTAAAGTGGGCGAGAACTCCTTCGGATCCGGCCCGGCTGGCCCGGATACAGCGGCGCATCCTGGAACAGGCCGGTTCCCTCCTTGCAAAGGACGGTGAGTTGCTCTATGTCACCTGTACCGTCTCGAAGCAGGAAAACGAGGGTGTGGTGAACGGCTTCCTGGCATCGAATCCGGGAATTTTTCTTCAGAACTTGAAGGACCGGGCTCCCCGGTGGGCCGCGCCGCTGGTTGATGATCGGGGGTTTTTCAGGGTCTGGCCGCATCTTCACGGCATGGACGGTTTTTTCGGGGCATTGTTCAGGAAAGGTTCGGGTGGAACGGGGAGGGCCTTTTCAGAACGTCTTTCACGGGAATCCGCGTGATTTTTTGGGAGAACCGGCATTGGGAACAGACACCCCATGAGCCGGGGTGTCGGCGATTTTGCACGATCCGGCACAGGGAGGCATGAATGGGAAAGATAGCGCCTTCAATCCTTTCGGCCGATTTTTCCCGGCTTGGAGATGAGGTCCGGGCCGTGGAACAGGCAGGGGCGGACTATATCCATGTGGATGTCATGGATGGACATTTTGTTCCCAATATCACCATCGGTCCGTTGATCGTGGAGGCGGTCCGGCGGTCGACCCGGCTGCCGCTGGACGTCCACCTGATGATCTCGGAGCCGGACCGTTATATCGATGCCTTCGTTTCCGCCGGCGCCGACATCCTGAGCGTCCATCCCGAAACGCTGGAACATCTGCACCGGACGCTCCAGCATATCCGGAGCCGGGGGGCCAAGGCCGCCGTGGCCCTGAATCCCGCCACTCCCCTCGATATCCTGGAATACGTGCTTGAGGATCTGGACATGGTCCTTCTGATGACGGTGAATCCCGGATTCGGCGGGCAGGAGTTCATCCCGGCGGTATTGCCGAAAATAACCCGGCTGCGGGAGATCATAAACCAAAAGGGACTGAAAACGGATATCGAAGTGGACGGCGGCATCTCTCCGGAGACCATCGGTCGCGTGTCTTCAGCGGGAGCCGATGTTTTTGTGGCGGGTTCGGCTATTTTTTTGAGCGGTGATTACGAAAGAACCATACAATTGATGCGCAACAGGATGTCTCCGTAATGGACGGGCTGCGGACCGCGGCCTTTGCGGAAGGGAGGCCGGGGCGGGAAGGAGAAAACGTGATGAAAAAGAGTGGATGGATCTTGACTTGGGCGTTTACCGCGGTACTTGCTTTTGCCTGGGGAGTGATTCCCGCGCGGACGGCGATTGCGGCTTCCGGGGATGACAGGGTGGCGCTGGTAAATGGAACGGCGATCACCCGCCATGCCCTGGACCGGGAGATGAGTGGGGTCCGGGCGCAGTTTGCCAGGATGGGGCAGCCCCTCAGCAAGCAACGGGCCGAGGAGATCCGAAAACGGGTGCTTGACAACCTGATCAACCTTGAACTGCTGTACCAGGAGAGCCGGAAAGAGGGAATCCGGGTCGATGACGCGGAGGTCCAGAAACGTTTTGATAACCTGAAGAAACGCTTCCCTTCGGAAAAGGAATTCAAAAAAACCCTGCGGCGGATGAACCTCACCGAATCGGTTATGAGGCGCCAGTTGTCGCGGGGGATCGCCATTGAAAAGATGCTGGACCGGAAGATCGTGAAAAAGATCACGGTGCCGGACAAGAATATCCGGGCCTATTACGAGGCCCACAAAAAGCTCTTTGTCACGCCGGAGCGGATTCGGGCCAGTCACATCCTGATCAAGGTGGAGCCCAAAGCCAATAAAGCGTACCGGGAAAAGGCGCGGAAAAAGATTGAAATGATCCGGGAAAAAATCAGCAAGGGCGAGGACTTTGCGGCACTGGCGAAAAAGTATTCCCAGGGCCCCAGCGGCGCCAAGGGAGGGGATCTGGGATATTTCAGCCGGGGGCAGATGGTAAAGCCGTTTGAGGATGCCGCATTCGCGCTGAAACCCGGCGAGGTGAGCGGTATTGTGGAGACGCGCTTCGGGTTTCATATCATCAAGGTGGCCGACCGGAAGGCCGCGGTCGTCTCGGATTACGGGGAAGTAAAAGAAAAGATCCGCCAGAACCTGGTGCGCGAAGAGACCCGGAAGGCGGTCGGGAATTACGTGGCGACCCTGAAAAAAACGGCCGAGATCCGAACCTTTCCGGAGCAGGGCCGAAAATAGTCCCTGCGTTTTGTCTTTGGGTGCCTTTTCAAAGGTCGCTTCTCTGCTTTTCGAGCGGAATCCGGGACGCATGGTTTGCGGGGTACGGAATCCTCTCATGCCCCCGCTACACGAAGGGACCCGGATTTCGACGGGGGCGAAAAACCTCTTTTTTTCTTGACGTTTGAAGAAATCCTGTGGTAGCGTAACCGGGTTCAGGGCCTGGCTATACTTGCGGGTCGACTTTGCTCTGAGGGGACCTCCCTTTGCCAGAGTGGCGACCATAGCCTTGGGACCATCATGCAATGAGACCCTTGAAAAATGTTCAATTTTGATCGAGGTCGCGGCAGACGGAAAATGGAATGCGATCCGAGCCGGGTGCCGAGACGGAACAAAAAGGGGCGTTTTGCTTCGGTCTCGCAATTTCTTTGAAAGGAGGCAGCACTTTGGCAGAAGGCACCGTAAAATGGTTTAGTGAAAAGAAGGGATATGGTTTCATTGAGCAGGAAAACGGCCCGGATATTTTTGTTCATTACTCATCCATCAATGTTCCCGGTTTCAAGACCCTGGCGGAAGGTGAGCGGGTGAGCTTCGACGTGGAAGACAGCGATCGGGGCCCGGTGGCCAAGAACGTCAATAAATTTTAGGCGGCCGCCGAAGAGACACAGGGCACCTCGTCCGGCGAACACGGGGTGCCTCTTTTATTTATC